>JADFLG010000102.1 GCA_022564545.1 Chloroflexota bacterium
TTGCGCCGAGGTACCGCGCCTTCAGCAGCACGTCGAAACCGTAATCCCAGTCGTCTTCCTCCACCGTGATGGCGCTGCCGTGAATTCTCGATTCACCCGTGAGCACGCCAAAGGCGTTTTGAACAAGGATGTCCAGGCGTCCGTAAAGGTCGACCGCCTCGTTGACCATTCGGGCAATGTCCTTGCTTCGCGAAACGTCAATATGGCTCGTCTCAGCCGTGCCGCCGGCCTGCTCGATTCGCCCGGCGTTCGCCGCCGCCGCCGCGTCGTCAATGTCGGCAATGAAGATCGACGCGCCCTCAGACGCCAGCTTACGGGCAGTAGCCCCGCCAATGCCGAGCGCACCGCCGGTAATGATCGCAACCTGACCTTCGAACCTGCTCATGACGCTTCCTCAAACCTTTACAAGGGGGCCATATTTCGGCAAACGTTCTGTCCAGGCGAAATGGCTGAACAGGCGAAATGGTAACGGACGATCGGATTTGGGTGGACGGCTCGTGCGGCAGGTGTGACACTTTCGCCATGTCGGTAATCCCGGTCCGCCGCGAAGAAATCACGCCGGAATGGCTGGCCGAACAGCTGTCAGGGCCCGGCGATTGCGAGATCGCAGAACTGGATCACGAAGAATTGACCGGGCACAACCCGGACCTGTCGCAGTTGTTCCGGACTCGGGTCGAGTATGTGAACAGGACGCCGGAACATCCCGATGTTGTGATCGTGAAGATCCCGCCGGCCGACGACGAAATACGTCTGCGAGAGGCGGCACTTGGCCCGTACGCCAGCGAATTGGGCAGCTACCGGCTGCTGGAGGGGTTCCAGGGCGGAGCGATGGCGCGTATGTACGCAGGGGTCGAGGACCCGGACGAGCAGACTGTCTGTTTTGTGTTCGAGGACCTCGGATCGTTGCCGGCAGGGCAAAAATACGCCCGCATCGACCATGCCATCGCGCGGTTCGCGGTCGAGTTCATGGCCGCCTACCAGGCCAGATTCTGGCGTGACGACACGCTTGCCGGGAAACGCTGGATTCGTGAGAACGACTGGGCGCACCTCTTCGGTGCGGACCCGCGAGATGCTGCCGTCGGCTGGCAGGTCATACGAGACGACGACCGGTTCGAGAAAACCGGCGGCCTGGTGGCAGCAGGTGAGTATCTCGGGGAACGGCTTGTCGATCTTCAGGATGCTATGCGGAGCCGGCCGAATACGTTGACACACAACGATTTTCACCAGGGCAATGTCCTTTTGCGCGAGAACCCTGAATCTGGCGCTGGTCCGAAGCCAGTCATCATCGACTGGCAGCTGGCGGCCTGCGCGGGCGGCACGAACGACCTTGCCAGGTTTCTTATGACGGCAGTTCCGTTCGAGGTCCTTGCTGAGAGCGAGCGGGGCCTGGTTGAGCACTACGCGGACTGCCTGCGCACGCGAGGCGTCCACGACTACTCGACCGAAGAGTGCTGGCGGGACTACCGCCGTGCGCAGGTCATGGTGTTCGCAAACTACGCGATAGCCGGAGTTGAGCGGTTGGCAGACGGCTCAGTGGCCCACTCGTCGGGCGATTCAACTTACGCGGTTATCAAGGCGCTGGCACTGGCCGACCCGAACGAACTGAGCGCGTTGCTGCCTTAGCTGCCGGCCTGGCTCTTCGCCTTTGAACGCTGCTTGAACAATGCGAAACTGGCGGTATACCCGTGCAGGAAAGTCTGGTCGCCGATCGGTCCGATTTCGCCATTTGAAAAGAAACCGGCAATCGGAATGTCTGCCACCATGTCGGTGAACATCGCGATATCGTGGTCAGGCGAGCCGTACAGGTACTGTCCCCTGCCGAGACAGCTGAACAGCAGGGCAGAGGCCGGGGCATCGCCCTCATCGAGGTTGTCGACGTACTCCTCGAGCATCATGCGGAGGTCTTCGTCGGCCGCCTGGGCGTCCCTGATGAAGAATTGAACGACCTGCCCTTCCTGCACCAGTTCGCCAACAGCCAGCGTGCCGTCTTCTTCATCGGCTCCCAGCACGTTCCGGATCAAGAACTCGCCCTCACTGCGGTCCTGCGCCAGCCGGTCCATTACGATACCAATCTGCAATGACCGCCGGATCAGCCGTTTTTCCCGTGTTGTGGAGGTCTCGAAAATATCGCGGAGTACGTCCAGCGGCGTCTGGTCGCCAAGTTTTGAAATTACGTTTAGTTCTGAATCGGTCACCATTAGCGGTTTGCCGATAGGCCGACAGCCCCGGGCCACTATCGTGTCGACGGCGAGATCGCCAGTAAATGCCACCCCGACCGCGCCAGACCGGATCGTCCTGTCGTTCAAGAAAAGTGCGTTCGTCCCGGGCTGCCCGCCACCGCTTGCAAGACCACCGATTTTCACAGCCGATGGGTACGCAAAGTCGAGCCCGGCCAGCAGGTGGTCGCTGCGGAGGGTGAACGGGTCGGGCAGCAGCATGATAGCGGGGCAATCCTCGGGCCGAATTCCAAGCAGGACGTGCCAGTCTTCGGGGGCCGCGTCGGGGCTGGGCAGTTCATCCTGGCGCAGATCAAATGGAGTGATCTCAACACCCGGTAGCACTGCTGCTGAAATTGCGATTCCCGGTCGGCGCTCCACTTCCTGGCCACCGCCGATCACACCCGCGGCCGAACAGCCGATCAGTGTCCCGGCCCCGAGGGCTTTCGCGAACACCTCCGGCGCGGCGAAATACGAGGGCGAGTGGTGAGACGAAACGAACACCACGGCGAGATCGGGGTGTTGACCATCCAGACTCGCAATAATTTGCTCAGATGCCTGGGTGACCGCCTCGGTAAATGAAGGCGAATCAGAAACGGCCGAACTCCACTGCAAGTTTCGCTTCTCCCGTCCTGCTCAGGGCACCAGCTTGAAGTACGGCCCCCGGCAGGCTGAGTCCAGTCGCTACGCGCCACCGAGCTTGCCAGCGGCGCAGAGCATGTCGCTCTACAGGGTCGGCAAAACGGCGGCAGCCGCAGCGACTGTCTCGTCTATATCTTCGTTTGTATGTGCTGAAGAAAGGTGAGTCCGACCGTTCGAAGCCAGGCGGATACCCTGCTTCAGCATCTCCCTGGCAAAACGCTGGTACTTGCCGTCATCGCAATTACGTGCGTGATCTCGCCAGTTCGTGATTTCCTGTTTCGTGGTGAACGATATCGCGAACACAGAGCCAAGACCTTGAACATGCAAGTCGGACTCTTGCGATTTTGCGACGGCCCGCAAACCGTCCATCAGGCGGTGTCCCTTTGCGTTCAAATTGCGGTAAAACTCGTCACCCTCGTCCTGGATGTGCTTAAGCGACGCGTATGCGGCCGCAATCGACATGACATTCGAATTGAAACTTCCGCCGTGATAGACAGTCCCGTTCCCAATGTAATCCATCACGTCTCGTCGACCGGCGATCATGGCGATCGGAAAGCCCCCGGCCATCGCCTTTGCGTAGGTTGCCAGGTCGGGGGTAATTCCGAGCAGTTCCTGCGCACCGCCCGCGGCAACGCGAAATCCGGTAATCACTTCATCGAAGGCGAGCAGCGCACCGTTTTCGCGGCACAGCCGCTGCACACCTTCCATGTAACCGGGAGCCGGAACGATGCAGTTGGTGTTCGCAAGAATCGGCTCGGTAATCACCCCTGCGATTTCACCCGGGTGGTTGGCGAATACCTTTTCCAGCTTTTCGAGGTCGTTCCACTGGCAAATGACAAGGCCCTCGGCAGTTGCCCGGTCCATTCCCGCCGATTCGCCAACGGCGACCGGTGCGTCTTCCGGGCCCGCCTCGTCCAGGGGAGGGTGAACGCTCCAGTTCACTGAGTCCATCCAGCCGTGGTAGTGGCCTTCGAACTTTACGATCTTCGGTCGCCCGGTGAAGCCGCGCATCGTCCGGAACAACAGCTGGTCGATCTCGGTGCCCGACGATGCGAAACGCACAGTGGCGTCTTCCATAGGGATCATGCTCAAAGCCATTTCGGCAACTTCGAGCTCGCGCTCGAACTGGGCTGCGAACACGTACCCCTTTTTCATGTCATCACTCACCTGGCGATTAATGAAATCGGGCGAATGTCCGAACAGGTTGGGCCCCATGCCCTGGATGTAGTCAATGTATTCGTTGCCGTCGGCGTCCCACATTCGTGAACCGCGGGCATGGGTGAAGAACAGAGGCACACCGGCGGGCTCATTGACCCTTATCTGGCTTGAAATGCCGCCTGCGACGAGCAATTTTGCCCTGTCAAAAAGACGCGCCGACCGTTCGTGGTTCATGAGTGGCCCACCTGTTGCAGATACCGGGTCCGAAAACGACAGCCAAAAGTGTAAGGCCCGATCAGCGTGGCTGTCGCCTGACTGACGGGGGGCTGCCGCCTGGTTGAAGGCGGACCTTAACGTGTGAGGGCTGCGCCAGACGTGGGGGAAACTATCTGCGGCCAGAGCGATTCGCTGTCGGCAGAAGTCACGCTGGACCGTTTGCCGTAGTCCTCAGAGTCGATAAGCTCGAAGCTTGAAGACGGCAGTTTCAGCACGAATATGCTTCCATTCGTAGCCTCCGTTGAAACCGTCAGAGTGCCATCGTGCAACTCGGTCAGGTACCGGGCGATTGAAAGTCCGAGACCCGATCCCTGGACCGGGGATTTGTCGGCGAGTTTTCCGCGATAGTAAGGCGAGAACACCGCTTCAACCTCATCCCCGTTGATTCCGGGCCCCTGGTCGATCACTCGGATCACCTGGTCTTCGCCCTCGCGGAGAACTTCGATGCGTATCAGTCCGCCCTTTGGTGAGTATTTGTGGGCGTTGCTTACGAGGTTCGCAATTACGCGCTCGATTCGTGGCTCATCGATCATTAGCGGGTGTAATGAATCGTCGATGTCAAGTTCGACTATCTGTTCGCGGGCCGTGATCGAAGGCTGAAGGAGTGCTACGGCCTGTTCAACGACGCTCCGGAGCCGCACGGGTTCGCGGTTGAGCTCAAGGTGGGCGCTCTGCATTGCGGCGTAGTCCAGCGATTCAGATGTTAGCCGCTCCAGTCGCTGAATTCCGTTCTGCAACGTCTTGATAAGGCGATCGCGCTGTTCTTCCGACGCATTGCCGGTCAACACGTGATCAAGCAGTTCGGTAGACAGTTTTATTGCGGTGATAGGTGACTTCAGTTCGTGCGAGACGGTCTGGAGCAAGATCGACTTCAAGTTATCGAGACGCTCGAGTTCTTCGCGCCGCTGGGCCTCGATCGCGTACGCACGGGCGTTGTTGATCGCCATCGCCGACTGATCGGCAGCAGCAGAGACGAAATCGAGCTCGGCGGCCGAGTAATCAGCACCCACCAGTTTCGGCCCCACGTAAAGGAACCCGGTCAGTTCGCCCCCGGCCTTCAGAGGCACGATCATTTCGGCCTTCAGTTCGCGTATCGCGGACCGTTCCAGTTCGCTCGCTGCCTGGAGATACGGGTCCGTCGCCATATCGGCACGGAAAAGCGGGGAATTCGTGGTCCACAGTTTTCGGGCAAACAGGCCCTCGAGTTCGATGGTGAGTCGCCCGGTGCGCCCGCGAGTATCGTAATAAACCTCGAACGTCTGTTCCATTGAGTCGGGCAGTGCGACTCCTACCCAGTCTGTGCGCAGTATTTTCCGAACGTTTTCACCGAGCCTGGAGACCACCGCGTTGAAGTCGGTAATGTCGCGCAGGTCCGAGTTCAACTGGGCCAGGGCATTCAGCATGTCGAAACGCTCTCGGAAGAAGAGCCGGTCGACAGTCGTCTGGACCTTTTGAAGCAACGGCTGTATGAACAGACCGGTAATGAATATCGTGGAAATCGCGGCAAGCAGCGCGGCGGCGGTGCTCAGGTTAGGCAGCACAAACCAGAGTATTCCTACCGCTATGCCGTAAATGCCGAGCGTGATTGTGCTGATCGCGGTGTATGCAAGACCCTTCCGGGCCACCATGCGCAGTTCCATCAACCGGTATCGGGTGAGTGCCCACGTGGTGATCACTCCGAAGCCGATGTTGCCCAACACCCCCATGGGGTAGATTTCCAGTCCAAGAGACGGAATAAAGTCGGAAGTCGCACCGAGGAGCGAAATGATTGCTCCGATGCGTAATAGCTGGAGTTGGGTGCGCCGGCGCGAGCCTGCATCGCGGAGCGCCTTCCGAATGTCATAGATGGCGAGGGCGACCGGCGGGTAAGCCGCCAGCAACACCAACCCGAAAAATGGTGTGATGGCCGGTGCGAAACCATAGAACTTCGTGTCCATCCCTGAAGCTGTCAGGCCAAGCAGCGATAGGACTGCTGCGGCAATTCCGAGTCCGTAGAAGCTGATGAGCACAGATCTGTTTCGCTTCAACCCGGTAAACGCATATGTGAAGTGATAGAAGAAGATGCTGGTGAACGGAATCGCCGCGAGAACGAACTTTTCTACCGCGTAGGCACGGACATCATCGGGAAACGCATCCCGCATCAGGAATATCGTGAAACCCCAGGTACCGAGGGCCACGAGGAACGCCGCGAACAGGCGGTTCAGCCGGTCACGAGGCGCACTGAGCAAGACGACGCTGACCAGCAGGATGCTGATCACGAATTGCACCATCGGTAGGAGTATGTAGATTTCGTTCATAAGAACTGTATCGTCAGGTGACCGGAGTCGCAGTTGCCAACCTGGTTAACGAGCGAGGTTCACCAGTTCAGAAACATCGTCTTCGCTCGAGTTCATCCGCGGGGGCACCAGGTAGTGCAGTTCGAGGCCCTGCCGCAATCGGCTGTCATAGTACCGGTCCCACGTGCCAGAGGGCAGTAGCGTGATCTCGAGAGGTCGGATTCCCAGCATGTCCTCAAGGTCACGATAGAAATCGTCCTCTGCACGGAGGGCCATGTGGAGCTTGTCTTCAGCCTCGGCCTGTGCGATGCCGTCATCTGCTTCGGCATACAGGTGGAGGATTGGCTTGCCATCGCGGCTCTCAGTCCGGGCCGTCCACGAACCTATCGGGAGTCCCGTGTCACGCACCGCCTGCCACATCGTCTTTTCGTCAATACGTGTGAACCCGGCAATGTCGAGCCTGTCGTCGGAGCGGCCCAGGAATTCAAATTCCGGCAGAGACTCAGCACCCGACGGCTCTAAGAACCGTATCTGATGGCCGAGCCTGTACCTGACAAACGGCATCCCGTAGTAGCTCGATATGACCACTTCGTACTTCTCACCGGGCGCCACTTCGCATAGAAGCTGAGTTTGCGCTGCGTATGTCGGGTCGGCTTCGAGTCTGGCTACTTCCGATGCGGGCAGGAACTCGAGGAAATTCATATACGGGTTGAAGACCATCCCGTTGGCACCCTTCGACTGTACCCCCATCACTCCGCCTTCGGTGCAGGCGTAGATTTCGCGTGGGGCCACGCCCCAGTAGTCTTTGACCCTGTCACGAAATACCGGTGTATCGACGCCCCAGCCGATGATCCCCTTGGGGTCCCACATGTCGCCGGCGCGTGGCCTCCGACCGTTGAGCCCGGCCTTCAATACTGCGTTGGCAAGCTTCAACTTGGCCCGCCAGCTCAGTTTCGCCCGGTTGCCGCGCGAGTTATTGCCGTTCTTCCTGAGTGCCATCGAGTCTTCGAACTGCTCGCCCGCGCTGACAAGGACAGAAGTCAAGGAAATGATCAGGTCGACCTTACTTTCCATGGCGACCTCGAAGTTCGTGCGGACCTTTGTTTTGAACTCCATGTGCTCGGCAACCGCTGGTTCAAGAATCCCTTTCAATCCAAATCGGCGTTCCATGCCGAATGCCACAAATCCCGATAGATAGGGGCGCGGCGGCACGTTGTACATGATCGTAGAGCCGGGGCCGATCCTCACCTCACCCTGTTCGCGTGCTGTCGATAGCAGGAACCCGCCCATAAGGTTGTCGAGCATGCGTGTGTAGGCGCGCCGTGTGTACGGAACGTATTTGTAACGTGCCTGCGCGCCCGTCGTGTGCACCCACATGTACTCGAACGACGGGAGGTCCTTACGTGCGATCGGATCGAGATACTTCGTGTAATCGGCGTAAGTGGTGAACGGAATGTTCTCGCGAAACTCTTCGGCGCTGCGCGGCTTGCCCATTCGCAGCAATCGCATTCCGAGCTTGCTGGCACCGATGGTCCTGATCTGCTCGACCAGCAACTGCTCCTGGATTTCGCAGAACTGCTCGACCGTAAGATTGCGGAATCCGGTAAATCGTTCCCAGGCGGTGTCTCGGTCCCAGTTCGCAACTGGGACCTGCATGTGGTAGTTCAGGTCTGCGGCTGAGAGCATTGAATCTTCTTTGACAAGTCCTGAGCCAATGGCTCGGAGATTCTGCGTTTAAAGTCAACGGCGATAGTTCGACCGAAATTCAGGGAGATGCTACGCCGAAAAACACCGGTTGTACGCATCCGATGGTATTGATCGGGTCAACGAAAAGGTGGGGAGAAGGTGTGCTAAAGGTGTGGACCGGTTGGCCGGGCCGCGCCATATCAGGGGTTTTCACCCTCGCTTACATACCGGTATCCGACTCCTCGCTCGTTGACGATACCCGTCTCCGATGTGGGGTCGTCGCTTAACTTCTCTCGAAGAGTCCGTATGTGAGTTTTGATGTAGCCAGTGGCATCGACGTACTCTTCACCCCAGCCCGCGCGCAGTAATTCTTCGTGAGTGACTACCCTGTCGACATTCCTTAGCAGGTGTTCCAGCAGGCTGAACTCGGTTGGCGTAAGGCGGACCGTTTCGCCCCCGACTCTGACCGAACGCCGATCAAAGTCCACACTCAAATGGGAATCAGAGTACGTCGGCTCCGGGGCTGCACCCTTGGTCCGCCTCAGGACCGCCTGGAGCCGGGCAAGGAACTGAAGGTGGCTGAACGGTTTCGTGACATAGTCGTCAGCGCCCGCGTTCAGGCCCTTGACGATATCGATTTCACGGTCACGCGCAGTAAGCATCACGATTGGAATCGACGATTCGGCACGAAGTTTTTCGCAAACTTCAAGGCCGTCAATATCGGGCAGGCCCAGGTCAAGGATCACTACGTCGGGTTTGTGCTGCCGGGCGAGTTCTAACCCGGTCAGGCCATCTGCTGCTGTGTAAACGACCGATTTTGGCCAGTTCAACTCGATAGCCAGGGAGACCATGTCCTGGATGCCAGGGTCATCGTCGATTATCAGTGCGGAGATTACTCTGTCGGACTGTTGCAATGATTTCCGCTTTCCGCTATTTGTAGTTGCGAGGATGGCCAGGGCGCTTGCCAGTATGCTCGCCAGGGTCGAGTTTTTCGCCCCGCTAACCAAATCCGTGGACAGATTACCTTAAATGGTCCATTTGTACGGTATTTATTACAACTCATTCATGGCTTCATGCGTTGACCGAGCGATATGCTTTGGCTGATACGTTGGGATCGCGTTCTTTAGCCGCCTGGTTATCTCGCTGCTCGGTGATTTCATAAATTATGTTAGCGATGTGTGCCGAAGGTGTGATTGAATACCGAGGCAAAGCGGCTTTCCGGCTGAATCAGGCCACGTAAATGCCACTGGAGATACTGGGATGTTCGGGAAGAAATATTTGCACAATCGTGGATTGATGATCGCTATCGCGGTGATCGCACTCATGACGCTGACTGCCGGAACCGCCGTGGCGGCTTCGATGAAGGCCAAGTTTAGCGCAGCGGGTGCTGTTAGTTCGGTCAGTCCTGGCGGAACCGTTGAATCTAAATTCAAAATCAAAAACGGTGAAATTAAGTCGATCAAAATTCACACGACCGGAGAGGGCGTCGGTGGCGAATTAACTTCTGTCTTTGACTGCACCGGCGAATGTACTGCAGCGGGAGACGCCTTATTGGGCTCCATTTCCAGCACACATGAATCGCGAGTGCGCCTCAAAGTGACTTATCAACCTGCTCCTCACCCATTGGCGGTTGTTACTGGGTTTGAGTATCTGGCAACGTTTGAGGTGGTTGGTGGAGACTTGAGAGGAAAACTCAAAGCGGTACTGACCGTAATAGGCAGTGAAGGCACGCTTGTCGGCAAGGCCAAACTGAAAATTGCAGGCACGAGTACCTCTTACTACGCATGCTTGACAGCTGCTCCGTCAGCTACTCCGCCATTTGGATTCGGTCCCATCGCGGTCTGTGCTAGTGAATTGGGTGCCGCAGCCGGTGCAATTCTGGTGCCGATCGATTTGCACGTGGAGGATACGGGGAATTTCAAAGTGAAGAACGAGTTTGCCAAAGTTACAGGCAAGATCTCCGTAGTGGTCGATAACGTGTTTCCTCTTGGACCTGTCACAGGCCCGATCAGCGTTACCAAAGGTAAGGCGACATTCTCTGCGGACTAGATTCCAAAGGTTCGCGTAGGTAGCCAAAAAGCCCCGGGGATTATTTCTCGGGGCTTTTTCGTTTAACGCACTCTTTGTTCAGTCAGCGATCTGAATTTCGTTCTGGGGAACGGCGTCTGATCCAGATTATTCGGGCTGTTCTTCGGCGGAAGCATTCGGCGGATTCTCAACACACTCGTGAATCGCACGCTCCAGCTCGTCAACTGAGCGAACATCCGCATACGGAACTTCGGCCCACGATCGCGGCTGCTGGTTGGCATGACGCCCTGTGACATAACGAATAGGTGTCATCCCGAGCACTTTTGCTGGAACGATGTCGTTGTCGATCCTGTCGCCAACCATGATCGCCTCCTCCGGCACCACCCCCAGGCCTTCGCAAGAATGCAGAAGGAGGCGTGGGTCGGGCTTTTGCAGACCGGTTGAGCCTGAGACTTCCTGGTATTTGAAATACCGGAGGATGCCGACACGGTCCAGCTTGTCGAGGGTGCCGGATGGCTGGTTGGCAGCCAGGCCCAAAAGCAAACCCTGATTTGAAAGCTTTTCCAGCAATTCGGGAATTCCATCACGCAACTCGAAGTGCCCCCGGGCTTCATTGCGGTCTGGAACCGTCTCATATA
>JADFLG010000103.1 GCA_022564545.1 Chloroflexota bacterium
CACCCACTTCGACAGGCTCAGCACATGCTCTAACTCCCTCCCTAGCGGGGAGGGAGGATTCCGTTCAGTTGTCGGGAGTAGCCCAGGCACCCGTCGCCCTGTTGGCTTTGTTCCACCAGCCGGGCTGTGCTTCTGGCGAGTCGACATCGACTTTGAACTCCTCAATTGCCCCTGGGATCAGCTCGATTCCCAGTCCCGGTCGACCGTTCGGGTAGATCGAGCCGTCACGCACATCGAACATTGGTGTGACGATCTTTTCGAACGTCTCGAACCATGTGTGCAGGCATTCCTCGCGGTAGAGGTTCGGGATGACCATCGACGACTGGAACGACGCCGCGATCGCGACCGGTCCGAGCGCGTCGTGCGGGCTCACCCGGATGTACTGAATTTCGGCCATTGCCGCGATGCGTCGTATCTCGCTGATCCCGCCGCACCACGCAACGTCGGGCATGATGTAGTCGACCAGGCGGTCGCGCAAGATCTCGTCGTAGTCCCAGCGGGTGAAGTGTCTTTCGCCGACGCACAACGGGACATTGGTGTTCTCGCGGATCTGGCGCAGGGCGTTGTGGTTCTCGACGTGGGTCGGCTCTTCGAACCAGACGAGATCGATGTGCTCGATGGCGTTGGCGGCCTTGATTGCCGATGCGACGTCCATGCGGGCGTGCGCATCGACCAGGATTTCGTAGTCGGGCCCAACGGCCTCTCGCAGCGCCTCCATCCATTCGACCGATTCTGCGATCGCTCCGGGTTCCATGCGCTCAACCATGTTTGCGCCGTAGTAGGTTTCGCCCATCGTCCGCCGGTTCGGAAACGGGTCGGTCTTGATCGCCTTGAACCCGGCTGCGACCGTGAGCTTTGCTTCCTCGATCAGCGAGTCGATGCCGCCACCCGAGCTGATGTCACGGACGTGCGTGTAGAGCGGAACGCTTTCCCGAACAGGACCGCCGAGCAGGTCGTAGATCGGGGCCCCGAGGACCTTCCCCTTGATGTCCCAGAGGGCAATATCGATCGCGCTTATCAGGTGCGAGACGTAGCCGCGCCCGTTGAGATCGGAGTAAACGTGGAAGATGCGCTGCCAGATTTCCTCGATGTTGTTGGGGTCGGAACCTATCACCAGCGGCTTCACCGCTTCGAGTCCACGCACAAGGTGGCTGTTCACCGCGTAGTCGGTGCATTCGCCAAGTCCAGTAATTCCCTCGTCGGTCTCAACTTCGACAAACAGCCACGCAAGCCCGGGAATAGGCATCACGACATGGGTCTTGATATCGGTGATCTTCATTTCTGTTTGCTTGCTCCACTCGCTCTGCCCGTTTTCCCGAATGCTTCGGGACAACGGGCAGATCGGCTCGGGATGTCGTTCACGGCAGGTGATGGGCCGGATTGTACCGCCAGCCAGAACGCTCGACGCAGGAATGTGGCCAAGTCCCGAGCGGAGGCGTGGCGAGGGTGTAAGACAGACGAGCAAGTGTGGTCAATTCCTTCTCCCCGGGGAGAAGGTCAGGTTGAGATAACGCGCTAACCCAGCTCGGCCACTATCTTGCCGCGCACGTGCCGCGTCTCCAGCTGAGCGAGGCCGCCTGGAATGTCCTCCAGCCCGATCACCTGCTGGACCATCGGGTCGATCTTCTTCGCAGCGACCAGGCCGATCATCTCATCGGCCATCCGCGCCAGGTCGACCTGGGCCTCGCGGTTGTTCGACGTATGGGCGCCCCCGTACGCTACCCGGTGGACCGACTTCGCATCGTCGAACGTGGATTCATTGAGCGTGGGCAGACCGGCAACGCACGCTATCCCGCCCCTGAACGCCAGCACCGCCACGCCCTGGTCGGATGTGGCGGAGTCTACCGCCCCGAGCACGCGGTCCACTCCTCTGCCGTTGGTGATCTCCATGATTCGGGCGACCACATCTTCTGTTCCATAGTCGATCGCATGCGCCGCGCCGAGCGACTTCACATATTCGTGATTGCGCTCCGACGCCGTGGTTATGACCGTGGCCCCGATGTTGGCGCATATCTGCACACCGAAACCGCCAACGCCGCCAGCACCACCCTGCATCCACACGGTGTGTCCTGGCTGCACGTTAAGCCTTCGGACAACGGCCTCGTAAGCGGTGAGACCGGCGCACGGGATTGCCGCGGCATCCACAAACCCGACGTTTGCTGGAATTCGAGCGGTTGTGTGCGCCGTCGTGATCGCGTACTCGGCGAACCCGCCGGGCTTGCTCAGGTCGCCGTGATAGAAGACCCGGTCGCCGGTTTTCCACTGAACGGCATCAGCGCCGACCGCATCGACCACGCCCGCCACATCGAGCCCGAGCACGTGCGGCCACTTCCAGTTTGGATTGCCACGCCCTGCAAGCTTGTAATCGACCGGATTCAGGCCCACCGCACGCACCTTCACACGAATCTCGCCGGTCCCCGGCTCCGGGACTGGCAAGTCGCCAACATGCAGGCTGCTGACCGGGCCTGTCTTGTCCAGTAAAAGGGCTCTCATAGCTATGACCTCACCTCGCCGTTTTCCCGAAATCGGCTCCTGACACTATCAGGGCCGCGTGCGGCATTTACTCCAACAGGACCGGCGCACCGGCGCATTCGCCGCAATCCCCGCCCGGGACCCAGGTAGAAGACGCGGGCTGCGACGCAGAGCAGGACTACCCCGAGCGCGCTTCTACAAGAAGTGCCAGCAACCGGCGGACCGATGCGGGTGAACTCAGCGACGAGGAAGCGAGTGACCCACCCTGGCCGACGTGAACTGAAAACGCGTCGGGGCCGAGCCGGGCGAACAGGTCCTCATCGGTGCGGTCGTCGCCGGTGACGAGCACGAAATCGAAAGGACCTCGCTCTGATTCGACGATATCGTACGCATGGCCCTTATCGAGTCCCAGTTGCCTGATTTCGACGATTTTCGACCCGGTGAGAATCTCCACGGGCGCACTTGCCAGCGTATTTTCCAGGTGGGTTGTGAGGTCCAGCGACTGCCACTCTCCGACATCGTCTTCAGCTTCCCTGTAGTGCCACACCAGTGCAGACGACTTTTCCTCGATGCGGGCCCCCTGTGTTCGGGCCACATACTCTTTCAAGATCGATCGGACCTCGCGCTTCCAGGAAACGTCAGGCCGGGGGCCGAGTCGTTGCCATTTGGTCTTACCTTTGTATTTGACCCATGAGCCGTGTTCGGCAATTAGCGAGATATCGTCATCGCCGAACCATTCGCCGAGTGTGTGATGATCCCTGCCGCTGTTGATAAATACCTCGGTGCCTTCAAGGGCGCCAAGGTCGTTCAGCAACTTGTGAATTTCCTCCGTGGGAGCGGCGTCTTCGTACCGCGGAGTGAACTCCCGGAGCGACCCGTCGTAGTCGAGCATAATCAACGGCGATTTAGCCGATACGAACGGTCCGGCGAGAGTTTCGGCCAGCACGCTGGAACTCAGCATTGGCGGCGTAGCGCGGACCTCGTTTTCTGGATTTCCGAGCGATCGCATGAACCGGTCTACCCACCTGTGCACGTCGTTTGCGACAACGCGCCGGTGCATCGGTGCCATGCGCTCGTTTCGTTCGCCGAAACCCATGTCGAGCGCGCGTTCGAGTTGCGCTGCCGTGCCCTCGATGTCCCACGGGTTTACCCGCAGCGCCTCTCCGAGTTCAGAGGCTGCGCCGGCGAATTCGCTGAGGACCAGCACTCCCCCGCCATCGTCGCGGCACGCGACATATTCCTTTGCCACGAGATTCAGCCCGTCACGTATCGGCGAAACGAACGCAATATCGGCGAGCCGGTACAGGGCTCCAAGTTCTGCTGGAGACACCGAGTTGTATATGTACTGCACCGGCGTTTTGCCACGCTTGCCATAGAGACCATTGATTTCGCCAACAAGGCGTTCTACTTCCGATTTCTGATCGCGGTAGCTGCCGATTGCCTCGCGGGTCGGCACGGCGACCTGGATCATCACGGCGCCTTCTCGCCATCGGGGCTCCCGGTCGAGAAGTGATTTGAATGCTTCGAGTTTGTTCGGGATTCCCTTGGTGTAGTCGAGTCGGTCTACACCGAGAATCACCTGGACGTCACCAAGCGTCCGCTTGTACTGTGTCAGTATTCGATCCGCCTCTTTGGAGAAAGCTGCCGCGCGCTGATTTTCGACGTCGATCCCGAGCGGATGAGCCTCGATCCGCACACTGTGTCCGGAAAGGTTTACGACACCCTGCCGGGATTCAAGGCCCAAAATCCTTCTGAACGACTGCGCCAGGTGGTCGGCGTATTCATAGGTGTGGACACCTATCAGGTCGGCACCCAGCAGGCCGCGCAAAATTTCTTCGCGCTGGGGCATCACACGCATCACTTCTGAAGCCGGAAACGGGGAGTGCAGGAAGAAGCCGATTCGTGCGCCGGGAAGTTTTTCACGCAGCATGCTGGGTACGAGCATCAACTGGTAGTCGTGCACCCATATCGTGTCGCCCTCTTCGGCGTGCGCGAGCACGGCATCCGCGAATCGCTTGTTTACGCGTTTGTAAGCTTTGAATGCTGCCGGGTCGAAATTGCAGTATTCGAGCAGATAATGAAATAGCGGCCAGATCGCAGAGTTCGAAAAGCCATCGTAGAACCCCGAGTATTCCGATGCTGGAATATCGACCGGTTCCAGGCGCATCTCCTTCAGGAGCACGCGGGTGCTGATGTCCGGGCTGGCGCCGGGGTAGCCGATCCATAACCCGTCGCCTTGCTGGTGAAGGGGGTCGAGCCCCGAGACGAGACCGCCAGAACTGCGGTTGACCCGCTGGCCCGATGAGCCACCCTCGATTGTCACTGGCAATCGGTTCGAAACGAGGATCACTCGACCCATGCTGCTGGATTACCTGTTCTGGGGTGCGGTGGACGCAACTCCTACGCCCGTCGACCGAGCGTAACACAGCGGAATAATCGAGCGGCATCGAACTGTCTCCGATGCCACGGGCCTGCGGCATGCGTAACAGCCGTTATTTACCCCGCGCCGGAATCAGCGGAACCGGGTGGCCGGTTTCAGGTTCAGCATGGACGGGCTGCCGCGAGCGAGTCGAGTTTTCCAACTGCCCAGCCCGTCTTGCGCCATGCCAGGAGTAATCATGTCCACAGATGCACATAACCGCGACAGCAGGCAGAATTTCCAACCTTGTTTTAGAGGTCGCTGAATACGAGATGCAGGGACACCAGACCTCTCCCAGAACTGCCTCACACGTCCCATGCGTTGAATTGGTCAACATTCCGTCCAATATCTCGATACCGGGTCTGCCATTTGACTCCCTCGCGGCACTGGTCATGCCGGTCTGCTGGCGGCTCAAACATCCCTTGCGCTTGATAATCAGGTGGGCCCTGCGGTCGTCGATCTGGATACCCGCGCCCGATCGCGACAGCAGAGTACGCTCGACAGTTGGCGGACGCAGTTAACATGTTGTGAATATTGAGCCCGGGTGTCATATCGGAATCCGGCCCGGCCCAGCATGGGTGATTTCCAGCACTTCCGGTCAGGCCCCATGGAATGACCGGGGCGGATTCCTGCCGATTCTGGTTCATCTTGCCTGCCGGGAGTTGCCTGGCAGCAGGATCGGGCGGGCTATTGCAGATGCGGCCGCCTTGCCGCAAACTCAATAACGCTAACTGAGGAATATTCACTCCAAACGGGAATTTATGGCTTATAAACGGATTGAAGACTACGGTCTAATCGGAAACATGCACACGGCCGCGCTCGTGGCCAACGATGGCTCGATCGACTGGTTGTGCCTGCCATTCTTCGATTCTCCTGCCGTTTTCAACAGCATTCTCGACGACGAAAAGGGCGGCAGTTTTTCGATCACAGGTATCGATTCGGTCGATCATCGCCAGATTTACTTCCCCGAGACCAATGTTCTCATTACCCGCTTTGGCAGCGACGATTCTGCCGCCCAGGTGACCGATTTCATGCCGGTGCACGAACAGCACGATGAAGCTGGCGGGCCGGGGCAGTTCGAATACGACAACCTGACCGGCGAAGAGGCCCGGGTCGTGCGACTTGCGCAGGGGGTTCTCGGCGAGACGAAGATGCGAATGGAATGCAAACCTGCGTTCGATTTCGCAAGCACTTCCCACCGGGTCGAAAAGGCGGAGGGCGGAGTCATATTCACCTCCGATTCCGGGGAGCGCCTGAGTTTGACCGCACCCTGTGAGATCAAGATCGAAAACGGTAGCGCCGTGGCCGAGTTCACGCTGAGCTATGGTGAGTCGATGCCGTTTGTCCTTGAGCGGATGGGGTTGGCGATCGACACGCCGACCAGTTTCACTGCCGACGAAGCCGAAGGGCTGTTCAGGCATACCGTCGATTTCTGGCGCGACTGGGTCGCCAAGTGCACCTACCAGGGTCGCTGGCGTGAAGACGTAATCAGGTCGCTGCTGGCACTGAAACTTCTTACGTTCTCCCCAACCGGCGCGATCATCGCGGCACCCACGGCTTCATTGCCAGAGGAGATTGGTGGTGAGCGCAACTGGGACTACCGCTACTGCTGGATACGCGACGCGGCCCTCACCATCGATGCGTTCATGCGGATGGGGTACGTGGATGAGGCACGCGGGTTCATGCGCTGGCTCGGCGACCGGACGCGCGAGGCACACGATGACCTGGACCGTCCATTGCAAATCATGTACGGCATCCGGGGAGAACACGTCCTCGAGGAAAAGATCCTCGGCCACCTGAGTGGTTACCGGAATTCAGGGCCGGTACGAATCGGCAACGGCGCATATGACACCTTCCAACTGGATATTTACGGCGAACTGATGGAATCGGTCTACATTTACAACCGGCACGGTTGGCCCATTTCGTACGACATGTGGATTTCGCTGTCGAAAATTCTCGACTGGGTATCTAACAACTGGCAGGAGCCGGACGAGGGCATATGGGAGACCCGTGGGGGACGGCAGCATTTCGTCCACTCCAAGCTGATGGCGTGGAACGCACTTGCCAAGGGGCTGAAACTGGCCGACGAGCGATCGTTCCCGGCCAACAGAGAACTCTGGATCACAGCACGCGACAGTATCTTGCGCGAGATCATGGACAAAGGCTGGAACGAGGAGCTTCAGAGTTTCACGCAGTTCTACGGTTCGAATGTGGTCGACGCCGCGCTGCTGCAACTGCTGAACATCGGTGCGCTTTCACCGCGCGACCCGAGGATGATGTCGACGCTGAAGCGGATCGAAGAAACCCTGACGCGCGACTCGCTCGTGTACAGGTACGACCCGGAGAAGTCACCTGACGGGCTCGAGGGTCGGGAGGGCACGTTCACCATGTGCACTTTCTGGCTTGTCGAAGCCCTGACCCGATCGGGCAGGCTCGAGTCGGCCCGGTTCCTTTTCGAGAGAATGCTGGGCTACGCCAGTCCGCTTGGACTGTTCGCCGAGGAGACGGGGCCTACGGGTGACATGCTCGGTAACTTCCCGCAGGCGTTCACCCACCTTGCACTTATCAACTCTGCCTTCATACTTGACCGCGCTATCAATCGCGGCTCGACCGGCGACGGTCGTTCCTAGAAGCAGTATTTCCTGGACTTCGACCGTCAGGATCGCCCTGGGCGCCGGGGGCTCGTGATTGCGCACGCTTCACACGAAATCGACCCGGCCCGGCCCGGTCAAAGTTGTCAAGGTTAACTGGAGCTACAAGCAATGACCACTCGTGTCTATCCCGATCACAACACCGTAGACGTTTCCATTGACGATGTGCTCGGCACAGGTGCTGATCCCGCTACTCGTGCCATCCAGACCCATGCTGACGGTCCGAAGGGGACGGTCCCGTTTACCGCCGAGTTTTTGATCGAGGAACCGAGCGGCAACCACTTCGGCATGACGCAGAACGCCGGCATGGGCTGGAACCCCGCCGAACTGCTGCGAAAGCAGTTCATCATTCTTTCCACAGTAGGCGGTGTGAAAGCGGAAGACGGCTCGCCGATAGCCCTCGGACTGCACACCGGCCACTTCGAGTTGCGCGACATGGTCGTGGCCGCCGCGGAGGAGTTCAAAGAGCTGAAATCGATACCCTTCGCCGCATTCTGTTCGGATCCATGTGACGGCCGGACGCAGGGAACGACCGGGATGCTCGACTCGCTGCCGTACCGGAACGACGCGGCACAGGTGTTCAGACGAATCGCCCGGTCGTTACCGACTGTGCGTGGTGTGCTTGGCATCGCTTCATGCGACAAAGGTTTGCCGGCCATGATGATGGCCCTGGCGGGTCTGCCGGACCAACCAGGCGTGATTGTTCCGGGTGGCACGACTCTCAAGCCGAACATCGGCGAGGACGCCGCTGAAATCCAGTCGATCGGCGCCCGGTTCGCACAGGGTGAAGTGACCCTCGAATACGCACAGGACGTTGGTTGCAGGTCGTGTGCGTCTCCCGGTGGGGGTTGCCAGTTCCTGGGGACCGCGGGCACCTCGCAGGTGGTAGCCGAGGCCCTCGGGCTTGCGATCACACACTCGGCCCTTGCGCCAAGCGGCACGCCAGCGTGGTTTGATATTGCCCGCCGATCGGCCCGCGCCCTGGTCGCAATGGAACGCAAGGGGGTGACTTCGCAGGACATCCTTGTGGACGCTGCGTTTGAGAACGCAATGGCGGTTCACGCGGCATGTGGCGGTTCGACCAATTTGCTTATACACGTTCCTGCCATCGCACACGCTGCCGGTCGCAGGCGCATGACGGTATCGGACTGGAGCAGGGTCAATTCCCATGTGCCGCGCCTGGTCGACGTTTTACCGAACGGCCCGGTGGGCCACCCGACCACGCAGCTCTACGCAGCGGGCGGCGTTCCCGAAGTGATGCTCCACCTGCGCAAGATGGGCCTGATCGACACGACTTTGCTGACCTCCACCGGGCAGACGCTCGGTGAAAACCTCGACTGGTGGGAAGACTCCGAACGACGTCACGACGTTCGCCAGTATTTGCGGGATGTCGATGGCATTGACCCCGACGATGTGATCATGTCGCCCGACCGTGCGAAAGCGAAGGGACTGACGAGCACGGTGACGTTCCCGATGGGCAACATTACGCCTGAAGGCTCGGTGATAAAGAGCACCGCGATCGACCCCGCTGTGGTCGACGATGACGGTGTCTACCGCAAGACGGGGCCAGCGCGTGTGTTCCGTTCAGAACGCGCCGCGATGGGGGCCATCAAGTCTCGGGACGAGGACCACAAAATCAAGGCTGGCGACATCATGGTCGTCACATGCGGCGGCCCGCTCGGAACCGGCATGGAAGAGGTTTACCAGCTCACCGCGGCGCTCAAGTACCTTTCATATGGCAAACAGGTGGCGCTGATCACCGATGCAAGGTTCTCTGGTGTTTCGACAGGGGCCTGCATCGGCCACGTCGGACCCGAAGCACTCGCGGGTGGTCCGATCGGCCGTGTGCGAGATGGCGACGTGATCGAAATCGTCGTTGACCGTAAGAACCTGTCGGGGTCGGTAAACCTTGTTGGCGTCGATGGCGTCGTTAAGGGCGCTGACTGGGGTACTACTGAACTGGAAAGTCGACCTGAGCCCGATGACCTTGCCCCACACCCGCAACTGCCCGACGACACTCGCCTCTGGGCGGCGCTCCAGGCGGCCAGCGGCGGGACATGGGGCGGCTGCGTTTTCGATGTCGATACGATCGTGGAGGTTATCGACGCCGGTCGAAAAGCACTGGGGCGCTAGGGCGTGCGAGGCGCACTTGGTCGATATGCCGCAAATGCCGCGGGGCAAACTGTGGTTTGAGCGCTACCGTCTCGAACTCAGCGTGAGCCCGTTCCGGGTCCAGGCACTACGCGACTGCGTCAGCCGACTCTGGCTCAACCGCCAGGAGATCGTTTCGCCAGGCCGCCAGAAGCCCGTTCAACTCGGTGCCTGAGATGCCGTCGGACAGGTCACGCATGAATCCGCAGTTCAGGCACTGGGCATAAGCGCCGTGAGAATCGTGGTTGTGCTCCACGGTTCCCGTGATGCATTTTGGGCACGACTTGAAATACAGCATTGTCAATCCCTATCCTTTCCCCTGGCGTCCGGCCCTCTCTGGCCGTTCATTCGACCCTGGCATCCGTCTCTCACACCCGCCCAGGGTTTTGTCAGCCAGGTGAACCCACTCGTGATCGTTAGATGCGCCCGGTCGTCTTGCGGTGCCACAAGCCAACTGCTCGACGCGCCGACAACATTAAGCGACAACTGTGTAGGGACTGTGGAAATCCGCGATTTCCGCCGCGATGTCACGGGACGTCAAATGGTGCCCGGAGGCTGGACTCCGACAGGAGTTGCGCAGTTCCACAATGACGTTGGGTGAACCAACCTATTCGGTGCCCTGTGTTTCCTGCCATCCTGAGGTAGTGGCAGCCGTAGTGCCGACTGCGCACAGGCATCCATCAGTTCATACGGCCCGCACGCACCAATCAGATGCAGGCACCCGCCAGGGACCGTCGCCAGGGACCGTAAAAATTCAGGACGGTAACAAATGTCAGGGCGAACAGTACGCAAAGCAATTTCAAGCACATTGAATCGCCAGAGCAGTCAGATCAGTCAGCGCGGTGTATCGGGAGTGACTATCGCTGTAATGCTTGCTGCACTGGCAACCGTTACCTTGACGATAGTTCAGGCAACGACGGCCGGCGGTGCAACCGCGGCCCAGGTCGGCATACCGGGGCTCAACGGCTAGCCTGGGCGGGCCGTCTGGCAACGGGGCACACCAGCGCGACCTGGCGCTAATGCCAACGCCCGGCTACACCAGTACCGCGCCGCCGAGTTTCAGAAGACGGCCCGACTGAACGACCGTTTCGGCACGGTCCATATCGCGAATGTTTCTGGCGGGATCTCCACCGAAAGCCGCCATGTCGGCCACCAGCCCCGCCTTCAAGCTGCCGACTTTTTCAGCCAGCCC
>JADFLG010000191.1 GCA_022564545.1 Chloroflexota bacterium
CCGACTTTGGCGAGTGCAATGATCCCAACCACAGGCAGCACTTTGCGCTTGTTGTTGCGGTAGAAGGTCCAGATAGAAAGCGAGCCCATGCGTCACCGTAACCGTGTTAGTTCGCCGTCCCACATCCGGTAGAGGCTGTCGGCACCTTCAAGAACAGTCTCATCGTGGGAAACCACCACCAGGGCGCTCTGCCCCAGGTTTTCGGTCAGCAGTTGCATTACGGGCGCTCCAGTCGCATGGTCCAGGTTCGCGGTCGGCTCGTCGGCAAGAACGATCAAGGGTTCGTTGATCACCGCACGGGCGATCGCGACCCGTTGCCGCTGCCCCGCAGAGAGCTCATAGGGCTTGCGATGTTCCATCCCCGACAGGCCAAGCCCTGCTGCCAGTTCACGGGCACGGGCCTTGCTCTCGGCATTCTCCCGGACCGCACCCACGACAATGTTCTGGAGGACATTCAAATAGTTGATCAGGAAATACTGTTGAAATATGAAGCCGAAGCTGCGCCGCCTTACCGCCTCTCTGGGGAACCCCGGCGAGTTGATTGCCTCACCGTTCAGATAGACCGACCCGGTTGCGGGCAGGCGGATTCCGGATAGCGCGTACAGGAGGGAGGTCTTTCCAGAACCGGATGGCCCCAGGATCCCAACGAATTCCCCGTCGCCTATGTCGAGACTCACCTCCCTGAGGGCGTACACGAGGTTGCGTCCGTCCTGGTACGTCAGGGTGATGGAATCGGCCCGGAGGAACACATCAGACGACTGTTCAGTCTCAATCACTGGCATCGCAACTCCCTGTGCAGCGCAGGAATCGCGGTCGAACACGCGACTCCTTCGCTGCCCTGATCTGCCGCGCGGCGCTTCCTGCCGTCGCCCAGGTGTGGCACTCAGATTCCGTAGCCAGGCATTTTATTGAATGTGTGGAACTTTACCAGTTACGCCCCGACATGTGTCGCGCTGACGGACGCGAAACAATCGGCAAGATCGGAAGCTGACGTGGGTCTCCCGATCGACACAGGCCGGTCACCAGGCCGCTGGCACCTCTCCCGATAAAAGGCAACCTCGCCGACCAGAACCAGGCCCCTCACCATCGTCATCCCCGGTTTGATTGGCTCCGGCGACCTGATGCCTGCGAATGCGCAGCCATAACTGTCCAAGGCGCCCACCAGCGCGTCAATCGACTTCCCGACCGTAGTACATCCTGAGCCCGCCATCCTGAGGCCTGTCCGCCCTGAGCCGCCACCCTGAGGCCGGCCGAAGGGTCGAAGGGTCGAAGGGCGGAGGGGCCTCATGGCACGGGGCCACACCGTAAAGTCATCCCAACAGGCCCCAATCTGGCGCGAAAACCCTGACCGTAACTTCCCGGCCACCACGTCCCGTGCCCACCACCGCTCACACCACGGTCACGCACACCGGTTTCACGCCATTAATGCAGTACCCAAGCGGGTTCCAGTAATTCTCCAGCGGCTGCAGGTTCCCGGTATCGTCAGCAGCCCGGGCCACGATCGTACAGTGCCCCGGCTCCTCCGGCGTCCAGTCGATATGCCACTCCTGCCACGAATATCCAATCGCCGATTCGTCCATGTGTGCGTCCTGCCATGTCGCGCCACCGTCAATAGAGACATCGACCCTGCGAATCGGGCCTGCGCCCGACCAGGCCATGCCGCTGACCGCCACCGGCTGTCCGACCGGCAGCGAAGTGCCGTGTTCCGGCCAGCTGACAAACGACTTCACCACCATCAGTGACAGCTGGCCTTCCGTGCCCGATTCGTCGGTCATCACGTAGCGTTCCGTCTGGAAAAACCCTACAAACGGCCTCTCGATCACGCGGATTGATTTCAGCCACTTGACGGAGGCCATCCCGTACCAGCGCGGGACAATGAGGCGCACCGGAAATCCGTGATCGGGGGTCAGGGTTTCGCCGCTCATCTCGTACACCAGCATCGTGTCCGGGTGCAATGCAATTTGAAGGGGCAGGCTGCGCTGATAGGGGGCCTCACCGCGACCCGGCTCGGGTTCACCGCGGTCCGTGCCCTCGAACAACACCTCGACGGCGCCAGAGCTGAACCCTGCCTGCTGCAGAAACGGCTTGAGTGGCGCTCCCGCCCACACCGCATTGCTAACCGCACCGTCGCGGAACGGGTTGCCAGGAACTTTTGGGTCGAGATCAGACCGGTTGTTTCCTGCGCATTCCATCATCGCGGGCACCGTCTTCTTGGGCAATCTAACCAGTTCTGAGAAGCTGATCTCCACGGGGTTGGACACCGCGCCGTCGATCGTCAGTGACCACGTGTCGGCGTCTATTTCCGGGACGTCGAAGTGGTTGCGTACATAAAATAACGGAGTGGGGGTGAGCCAGCTCCGCAACGCGCTCAACGGTGTTTCAGCAACCAACGGCCTGGTGTCGATCGGCACCAGTTCATGGCTTCCAGGCCGAGTCACGGTTGGGTCCTCAGCGACCTTCACCGACTCGGCCTTAATACAGGTACAGAGCGTCATTCCTCACTCCTTCCTGGCATGGATTTCCCGCAGTCTAGCGCATTACCCGGCGCCTGCCGGGTCTCTATCGCAAAATACAGCGCCCGAACGCACGCTGTCCAAAACCGCAATCTACCTGCCACATCCCTTCTCCCCGAGGCCGTCTCATAGAGCCATTTGGTCCGCGAATCTCGGAATATGCCAACGGAACCGGACGGAATCTGCGTGCCGAATTGCGGATGTCGGCTGACAGGTAGCTCATGTTGCGTATTCCGTCTGGATGTCCGGCTTG
>JADFLG010000192.1 GCA_022564545.1 Chloroflexota bacterium
GACCGCGTATTTTGGCCTGCTGGATATCGGGCAGCCCAAAGCTGGCGACACGCTTGTGGTTTCAGCGGCCGCCGGAGCGGTGGGCGCGGTTGTCGGGCAGATCGCCAAGATCAACGGGTGCCGGGTGATCGGCGTTGCGGGCAGCGACGAGAAGTGCGCTTATATCGTCGATGATCTCGGGTTCGATGCCGCCGTTAACTACAAGACGCAGGATGTATCTACCGAGTTCGGGCGACTCTGTCCGGACGGCATCGACGTATATTTCGACAATGTTGGCGGTCCGGTTTCTGATGCAGTTTTCGACAACCTGGCCGATTATGCACGCATCGCCGTTTGCGGGCAGATTTCGCAGTACAACGCAATCGACCCGCCGCAGGGACCCCGCAATCTCGGCGTTCTGCTGCGGACACACTCGAAGGCCGAGGGCTTTTTGGTCACCCAGTTCGAACGACAGCACGAGATTGGACGCGCACGACTCGCCGGGTGGATCAAAGACGGTCGAATCAAGTACCGGGAAGACATCGTCGACGGCTTCGAAAACGCACCTTCGGCCTTCATCGGGCTACTCCGCGGGGAAAACTTCGGCAAACGCCTGGTCAAAGTGGCGGAGTAGGTCGCGTGCGACGTTTTCTCCGGGTGCCGGCGGCACGCTTCCCCCGACATGCCTTGTGTTGGCAGAATCCATGGGCCGAGCCGGGGGATGGTAAGGAGTTCTCCCTCCAGAGTTACTTGGGCGCGGGCGCCCATTTGCGAGCGCGAGGGTGACCATCTCACCACGGAAACGGAACCGACCCTGCGATTGTCATTCCGAGGAGGCCGGAGGCCGACGTGGGAACCAACAGCCAAAACAGGATGACCCGTCGATTCGGCCAGGCCCGGTCCTGCTGCATCGGACTCGCGCCGACAATTGGGAATCGGCCAATGTCGAAAGCATCGACCCGCCGTCTGTCTGTACTGCCCACGTTGTTTACAGTTTGCAGGGAAGCGTGTGGCAGCAGCGCGCGTCCGTTTGTCATTGCGGGGAGCATGCCCTGAGCTTGACGAAGGGTTCGACGACGGGGCAGTCCTCGAAAGCGCGGTAGGGACATCTCAATCCTCGGCAAGGGCAGGCACGGCCTCTAATCCCTCCTCGGGTTTAAAGATACGAGGGCAGGCTAAGAACTCCCCGCAATGACAGTTGTTCGCTTTACACGGTGTTCGCGAACACGATCTCTTCCGACAACATGACGGCATTGATGGGCAATCTCCACCTCAAGACTGTAAACAACGTTCGTGGGTCGTACATCTAGGGAGCTTGCAACAGGCCAGCATCCCTGGCCGCAGCCAGGACAACAACTCGCTGTTCGTCAGTGAGGTCGGCAACCGGTGGGATGGGGCGGCCGCAATCGACGCCCAATCGCTCGGACAGGATCAGCTTCGTTACGGCTGCCGGAGCACCGAACATCCTGACGATGTCCACGATTTCGACGACCCCGTCCTGGAGCCGCTGGGCGGTCTCGATATCGCCGCGCTCCCACGCATCGAAGAGTTCGGAGTAGTGCCACGGTGCGATCGACAGGGGTGCGTCGACCGTGCCGACCGCGCCCATGGTCAGTGCCGGGAGCGGCAGCGTTCCGTTGCCCGAAAAACACTTCAGCCCCATATTTGCGAATATCCGGATGTCGGAAAAATTCGGGGCCGAGTGCTTCAGGCCCATGACGTTCGGCACGTTCTCGACGATCTTTTCCATTAGCGGGGGATTTGTCTCGACCTGCGTTAGCTGCGGCAGGTTGTAGACGAAAAACGGGAGACCGTCGGCGGCGTCAACGACCCGCTTGTAGTGCTCGATCACAGTGTCGTCGCTGGCACGGAAGAAGAATGGCGGCACGCAGCAGACAGCGTCGCAACCCGACTCTCTTGCGGCCTTCGCACCTTTCACTGCGCTCTCAGTGCTGATGGCGCCGACGTGCATGATCGACAGGCCCCGGCCCGAGATCGTCTCGCCGGCTATTCGGGCTGTGGTTTCGCGCTGCTGATCGCTCATCACAGGACCCTCACCGGTCGAGCCGGCCACCCAGAAACCGTCGACGCCGTGGGCGAGGTTCTCCTCGAATATTGCCCTCAGCGCCCCTTCGTTTATTCGGCCATCGGCGTGGACCGGAGTCGGGTTCGCAGGGAATACGCCCTTGAATTCCAGCTTCTTGCCGGACTCGCTTGCGCGTTCGGCAGCGGTAACGGTCGTCGTCATTCAATTTTCTCCCTGGGACAGATAATCGGCCGCAATCGGCCGACGGGCTTGACATTCATTTCAGCCATTCGGCCACGAGCGACAGTTTAACCCGGAACGCGAATGAGTGTTCGGGTTGCCTGCCGCCCGGGTTGCGAGTGAGCGATTGGCAGTCAGCGGGTCCGGTCGCAGCGGGACTTGCTCGAATTCTCAGGCATGTTTTGGCGATTCAGGCTGCTCGCCAATAGTCGAATCTGCATCGCCTTGCTAGTATTGAACGCTGTTCGCAGTTGCCGATTCGTCTAGCGGTAAGACACCAGACTCTGAATCTGGTAACCCAGGTTCGATCCCTGGATCGGCAGCCAATCTCAGCTCAAACTGAAGAGACCACCCACCAAAAATGGGTGGTTTTTTCATTTGGTCACGGATTTGGTCACAGAATATTCGCTCAAGGCACGTAAACAGCCCGTTGCCGACAAGGGAGACAAGGCCGCTATGTGATGCTCCTATAGAAGTCA
>JADFLG010000104.1 GCA_022564545.1 Chloroflexota bacterium
AACACAGTGATGTCGGCGACAAAAGTGGTGATCGTTGGCGGCTTGCTGCTCGAGTTCTGGTGGTTGAACCCGTCTCCAGCCAGTCCCGTGTACGTTATCGTCAGAATGCGGGGCTTGCCGAGGATGTCACAAACTGAGCAATCAGTTGACGGTGTTGGCGGAACGCCCGTGATCGACGCATAAGCCTTTTTCGGGCCGAACGACGAAAACGACGGCGCTACGTACAAGGCCGTCAACGCGATCCCCGCCGCACCTGCCTGTTTTATCAACCGGCGGCGTGTGACAAGGTGCTGCCCGGAATCCAGGTTCTCGTTCGGAACCGGGGAGATTTCTGCCATGGTATGAGCTCCTCAACTACGTTAACGCAATACTTTTACGGCAATGCTGAATACCTGTCCATGAACGCGGGGGCGTCGTCTGTGAACGGGTCGTTAATGCCGGGTAGGTTTGCTGACCGAGAGCCAGATCGCTCTCCCGATTCCTACGCCCCCCAACAACCCGGAAACACCGCTAATCCGCTTGGCTCACCGATGATGAGCCAGTTGGACTTTCGGGAACGTCCCCGGGCGCACACACTGCAACTGGTTGCAGTCGATTGCTTGCAGCACTCCGTTGAGGAAAGAGCAACTATTGCGCCCCCGGGTATCGGCCCATTTTCTGGCCGGGAAATGGTGCTGATACCACGGTCGATTCAGAGGACGGTGGTTTCCTTATTTGGACCACCGTCCTTTCGCGTATGTTCGCACCCGGAGAACCGGTCGATTATCTAAAATTCTGCCCCGGCCCTGGACGCTGGCCTGGACGCCTGTTTTTGTTTGGTCCGCACCACACACGTAACACCTGCGACGAAGACTTCGCGAGCGCGGCTCCGGCCTCAGGTGACCACATTCCAAAATGTCGAACCGCACTATTCGCCCTCGATAATTGGTTATCGCTATTCTCCTCGACACCCGGTTCAACTTGAACGGTCGAGTCCACGCTTGTGCATTCTCGGCGCGAGACAAGTGAGTTACCTGGTCCTCCGTCGTCCGACAAACGGTGGTCTTTCGAGGCAACCTAGTCCAATCCGTCGCCCGATGCTATGAACGCGATATGAACATTGCGGAAGATTTCAACATCCAGCTTCGCCGCGACACGGCAGTCATCTCTGCGTATTCGGAAGCAATATTCAACCGTGCCCGGCACCCGACAGGCCGGCCAACTGTCCCCGCGACCCGCCGGAAAACCCTGATTTTGTGTTGAACGGGGACGAGCTGCACCGGTTCAGCCTGCCATCATGCATGCCCACAAATCGACCAAGCAACACCAACGCATGACGGACCGGGATTTCGACCGCATTTTCACACTTTGTTAACAAAGTCCGATCTAAAATAAGTGCCGCCGGAAACTGAAATGTGCTTGAACGGACGGCACCGGGGCATGACCTCCGTCTCATATCCGAACCGGCCATTCAGGAACGACTGGTGCCGATTCTGTTCGTGAAAGTCGCTGGTGAACGGCCTGATCCGGGTCCTCACAGCTCCGTTCCTACACCAACGCACCGCCCATGGCTTGTGCACCGTGGTTCACAGCGGTATGAATAAGTTGTTAATATCACTCGTGCGGAAGTCACACGGATTCCCCATGCCCCGCTGCATTTACGTCAGGCCATCGCGTCCAGAACTCGGCATCTCGCGTGTGCTGGCCTACGAGGCTCAGAAAGTGAAGGTGCAGTGGTTGTTCATTCGAAACCCGCACCACGAATGTCGTCCATCAAAAATTCGTCCGATGAGTACCGAAGAACGACTCATACATCAAATATGCGACGCCCTGTATCCGGGTGGATTTGTGATGATCACCGAACTGGACGATTGCGTCGAGGCCCGTGTGCAGTTCTGGGAGCACGGACACCCCAACGAAGCAGTCGCGTTCGCCGATACTCGAGTTGCCGCGCTCGAAATGCTCGCGTCGGGCGAAAACGTGGAAAAGTATCTCGCCGACCCTGCTGCCCTGGATGAATGGCCCGACTGAGCACTCGCGTTTCGCGGACCTCCAGCCGTCGCCCCGGTCCGCAGGTTGCCAGCAACTCCAAACGCGCCCGTTCGCATCCACCGAAGCCGCATCATCGTGCAGACACGCATGTGTATGCGTGGGATCATTGAACAAATGAAACTTCTGCCACACACGGCGCTGTCGACTGCTGCCGGCGGGCTGGTCTGGGCAATCACCGGCGAGCCGGCATCGGTCCCGATAGCCATCGCAGCCGGAGTCCTGCCCGATGTCGACCACCTGGTCGACTACTACGTTAAGTACGTCCGGCGCGACGGACGATTTCAGTTCCTGCTTCTCCACGGATGGGAATACCTGCTCGCCGGCCTGATCGCGTACGTGTTCTTTTTGCAGGAACCGTGGCTGCTGGCGGCCGTCGCCGGTTATGCGACCCAGATCGCGGGCGACCAGCTTTCGCATGACAGAGCCCGCTGGAACACGTATCTGGTCACTGCCCGGGCCATCAATGGCTTCCGTGCTCCGAGACATGGAGGCTGGGGCAGCGGAAGGGCCTACCAGTCTCTTGTCGAATCCGTCCCGTTCGGCCGGGAAGCCCTCACGCGCTGGTTCGAACGGAGACTGCCAGAAGAGTGATCGCCGCTGCTGCCGCCGACCTTCGATCGCTGCTCTGCATGGGACCCGGGTCCTGGACCGTGGCCTTGCGGGACGTACGGGTGCCGAAGTAGCGCCAAATCACCCTCTGGCCGTGGACCGGAACCGCTGTCGTTGTCGTCATGACCTATACCAACGCCAACATGGTCGTCGCCGAAATTCTTTGGACGCACGCAAACACGGTTAAGGAAAAACGCCCCGGTCGAGAGACCGGGGCAGACCATCGTCAGGCCAGGGGGATTTTATCTCAGGCCCGCAGTGAACAGGGCGAACTCAGGAGCACACCTATGTCGAGGCACCGACTGATCAGGTGCCGACCGGCCGTTCGTCGGTTACGAACATGTACCCAACGCCCGAAACGTTGACGATGTGATCAGGCTTGTCCGGGTTGCGTTCCAGCTTCCTCCGTAGGCGGTATATGTACGCACGCACGTACTCCTTTTCGCCGGAGTACTCACTCCCCCAGACTGATTCCAGAATATATCGGTGTGTCAGCACCCGGTCCTTGTTGCGGATCAAGAGCGACAGGATCGAGAGTTCGGTCGGCGTCAGGTCAACTGCCTTGCCCCCGCGCCACACGCGACGCGCCGGGAGGTCTACCACGACGTCCCTGAATACGATCGTCTTGCCATTCAGGCCGGCCTCTGCGGGTCCGCGCCGGAGTGCGCCCCCGACACGAGCGAGGAGTTCGCCCACACCGAACGGCTTTGTCAGGTAGTCATCGGCCCCGCAGTCGAACGCCTTGACCACGTCGGCCTCGGTTGCCTTCGCGGTAAGCATGATAATCGGCACATCCGATTCCTGGCGAATACGCTTGCAAACCTGGAAGCCATCTGGCCCGGGCATCATCACATCCAGCATTACCAGGTTGATCGGCCGGTCGCGAAAAAGCTTGAGCGCCTCGGTGCCGTCGGAAGCCAAGACCACCTTGTAATCACGCGCCTTCAAGTTCATTCCCAGGTATTTCAGGGTATCCGGCTCGTCGTCGGCGATAAGAATACTGGGCTCGGACATCGTCATAACTACAGGCTCCGTGCGGTAATTCTGAAAACCAGAAGCCTTGTTGGCCGGAATCCCCGTGCTGGTGGGGCCATGTGTCCAGGACCGTTTATCCGCAAGCGGTTTGGACCCTACAACAGCTTAGACTTCTTTACTGGTGCTCAGAGCGTCTGCACTTTAGCAAGGTTTCCCTGCCAGCGTGCAATGAACAGATGATGAATTCGGTGGTGAATCCGTTAATAGGGCGTTAACAAGCACCAAAATAACTCTCAGGGTGCAGTCCATGCCCGGCGAGTCGTTCCTCTCAATTCACGATGCCAGTCCGATCGGTCCGGCTCAGGCGTCGTGGCTCCATTGCGATATGCGTGGCAACACCAAAACAGGCCTGGAAGCACCGAAATCTGCTGATGTTCCGGTCATCCGGGCATGCACAGGATCATGCTACGAATCGCCGTACAAACTTAACTGCAGACGCGCTTGCCCCGGCGCGACAACGCGGTCATAGTCACGAGCCTCGCGGTCACATGAATCGTTGACCGATCGGGCAATTTCAGTTCAAATCTTCCGTTGCCTCCAGAGGTGGCGTTTCGAATGTTGCACTTTATCGAACCCCGTTTGGTGGTGCCTGCCTGCTCTTTTCGGAAGCGTTTAATGCGCTCGGCACGCCCCGGCAAAAAGTTAATAAGTTGGAAACGCCTCAGGGACCGCAAAGACTCGGGTGTTCGGGATCGTGCTCCGACCATGCCAGCGTCTCAGCTCACGAAACAGTACCCGGTGCCGGGTATGCTCAGTATGTGGACAGCGTGCCCGGGGTCCCGTTCAATCTTGCTCCTGAGCCTGTGGACATAGGTCCGCAGATAGTCGCGGCCGCCAACGCTCGACGGCCCCCAGACGCTGCGAAGGATTTTTCGGTGACTCAGCACTTTCCCCTCGTGCTGGACCAAAAGCTTGATCAGTCGATACTCGGTCGGAGTCAGGTCCAATCCGCGACCGTCTCGAATCACCTGCCGGGCCATCAGGTCGATCACCAATTTTCCGGATTCATAGACCATCTGCGTCATGTCGTCGACTTCGTCTGTGCGGCGCAGCGCGGCCCCCACCCGCGCCATCAGTTCAGGAACCCCGAACGGCTTTGTGACGTAATCGTCAGCGCCCAACTCCAGGGCCCGGACCTTTGTGCTCTCCCGCCCGCTGGCCGAAAGGATAACTATGGGAACGTCAGATTCAGCTCGAATCTGTGCGCACACGTCAAACCCATCCGGTGGCGGGATGTCGAGGTCAAGGATCACCAACTCAATCGGACGGGTGTTGAATATTCTCAGTGCTTCCACACCGTCTCGGGCCGTGTACACGGTGAACCCCCGCGCCTTCAGGTTCGTGCCGACGAATTTGCGCGTTGCAGATTCATCGTCGACGACGAGGACGGTGCGGTCTCGGGCGTTCAACTGCTCTCCCCTCCTCGCAAGGACAGGCGTTGATTGACCGCTTCAGCCCGCCACGAACTCTGCCGGGATGCCGTACCTCTCGGGCGAACAATCCGACACGGGATTCGGCTTGCGAATCAAACACGCCCGCTGTGTCTATTATCAAACGGTCGAGCAGGTGCGTTGTACACCGATTCACGAGAAATCGCAAGTTTCCCGATTGCGAGCCGGGAACGGTCGGCGGACTCAAATCCGAATAGTCGCGCAGGCCGGGTGCGTTCCGAACTCCGGCCATGGGGCAGCCCGCGCCTCGAAGCAACGGATTGACCCGTGCGTTAAGTGCGCTGCGGCAGAGGCTGGCTATCGACTGGAGATCGGCATCGTGAACGAAAACCGGGCGCCGCCGTACTCGCTGCTATCGACCCAGATCTGACCGGCGTGCGCCTCAACGGCGGCACGGGTAACTGCCAGGCCCAGACCTGTGCCGGCTGTTTTTCCTTTACCGCTTACCGGGCGCTCTGTGCCGCGGTAGAAAGGTTCGAATACGTCCTGGCGCCCCTCGGTCGGGACCCCCGGTCCCTCGTCGTCCACCGAAAACTGCACCATTTGCCCGATAGTCTTCGCACTGATACGGATTGCCGTGCCTGGTTCCGAATGCCTGGCGGCATTCTGGAGCAGGTTCACGAGCACAGTCACAACCCGAGTGTTATCGACTTTCACCTTCGGCAGGTTTTCCCTGACATCGACCTCTATCCTGTGCTGGCCGATATACGGCGATGCCTCATCAATTCCCTGGTGCACCAGCAGGTACGGGTCCAGTTTTTCAAGCGTCAGGGGAAGTAGTCCGCCCTCTAACGCGGAAATGTCCTGGAGGTCGTCCACCAGAGAGGTGAGCCGGTCGGCTTCATGATCGATAGTTTGCAGAAAATCAAGTCGTGTTTCTTCGTCCCACTCGACATCGGTCTGCAACAGGCTGCTGACGAACCCCTTGATGTGGAGCAGCGGCGTCCTCAGTTCGTGGCTCACCAGCGATAGAATTGTGTCGCGCAGCTTCTCTCCAGACTCTTCCGGTGCCACCAGCCGCACAATCAGCGCGCAACCGGCGTCGTGGCGACCCCTCTGACCGCGAGGCTCGATCTTGACCGACACCGGGTCAGTCTTGCCGACCCGTTTCTTCAACAGGAAGGGGCCGACCTCCCTGGACTCAGCTTCCGTGACGCTCCGCACCACAGCTCCGGCCAGGTCGTACGGTTCCCCGCTCGGGTCTCTCGTTGGAACAACAACATCGTTGAGGTGCTTGCCGATCAGGGATCCCGGCTTGCGGGCCAGCAGCTTGCACGCAGCATCGTTCACCGCGCGAACGATCTGGCCGGTGTCTAGGTAGATGACCGGGCTGGAAATGCTGTCGAGCAGCGCCTGCGCCCACCCGTTCTCGACCGATTGGACCGCTGCGAACGCAGCGTCGCCGATCTCCTGGATCAGTTTACGCGGGCTCGATGTCTGTGTCTTACTTGCCAATACGGTCTCCTGCGGTGACCGTCCGCCGACCGGGAGCCGTCAAATCGCATCCGCCCGTAAGCGGTAAATTCACCGCTGGCGCACGCACACGGCATAACGACGGGCCCGTCGGTAGCTGATCACTCAATTTACGCACCGTACTGGTCATCATTCAGGTCGACCTGTGTTGCTCATCATGCCGAAGGGACACCGACCGGTCCCAGGGGCCAAATCATTACCCAGTTCGGCGAATCGTGGGTATCGAAACGGAAAAGATCGAGTATCGGAACGGGTGTACATTGGTGTGGAATGGGGCTGGTTCTGGACGAAAAAACACGATATATCGGTGATCCACAACTGCGCCTGCTGCTTGTTTTCCATTCGTGTCTCTGACATTTATCGACCCGTTACGACTCGTTGCGGACGCCCGGTTTTCGTGGAGTGTTCTGAAACTCTCTCGGTTGTAACATGTTCGCCCACGGCCAATCCGCTAGCGTGTAGACCGTTTCTTATCCTCGCTGTGTGCCACCACCTAACTTTGCAATCTGCCTGGGCGGGCATCTCACGAATATCGTTTGACATTCAGTCCACATGATCGCGCTCATGCGAATAAGTGGCTTGCTGCACTGTTATCATTCTCAACCTTCGAAAAATCGGCGTCCCAGTACAAATTCAACCGGTTTCCACGTATTTGCACCAGTTTCGAAAATTAAATCTCGACACTCGGGCACAAACACCGGAAGGACAGCGAGGCCCAGCGGTCTATGCGCAACTGGAATCCCCTTGTTCGCGGGCCACACGCGAACTGGCCACCGGTTGCTCGACAACCGGTGGCCAGAATCGGCTCATGTAATGTGAGAAGCTGGACTACGGGCAATCGAAGTCGATTCGCCCGATCGCTCCGCTGCTCTTGAACCGGATGCGCAATTCGCGAACGTCCGACCGCGCAAAAGCTATGTGCTGCCAACTATTGTCGCCGCCGTCAAATACCAATTCGGACTTGAGCAATCCCGCGGCTGGCTCGCCAAACGTGAACCCGGGAGCGGTCAGGTCAGTGACCGCCGAGTACGCCCTGATGCGTGTCCGCACGGTATTGCCATCGTCAATATCGATCAGGTCAACAGACTTCAAGATTCTTGGCGTGTCGAATTGGAACACAATCACACCACCCCGGGCGTCATCGTCCGGATCTGTCGCGTCGCCATCTTCAGAGACCATCAGGATGTTGAAACGCGGCACAGTGTTGCCCGCCCCAGCGCCAGGGGTCCGGAGGTCAAAGTCACCACCAGACCAGGCCGCCGTCCCGTCGGGGTTGCTGGACTTGAAGATCATGGCCCCGAAGGGATGGAAAGCTGACTGGTCGCGGAGCAGTGTTTCCACCCTCACCCCAAATCCACTCCATGGCTGCAGGCCGGAATTGTTGGTTCCGATCTTGTCACCAGCGCCCAACCCTCCGATCGTGTCGAAATCGATGAACGAGAGACACGGGATTACTCCTGTGATGGACGCATAAGCGGGCTTCGGGCCGAACGAGCTGAATCGCGGTGCCGCGTACAAAGTTGCCACTGCACCTGTCGCAGCGGCCACCTTCAAAAACGACCTTCGACTCGTCAACCTCGCCCTGGCAGTATCCCGGCCCAACGTTGCTGGACCATCTGGTGAACGCATTGAAACCTTCTCGTTGACTTGACCGGCTTAAAACCCGCGTGCGCGTCGCGCGGACGGCACATGTGTATCACGCTCCGGTGCTGCGCTCCATAACAGGTTTCCAATAAGACGTTAATAATTAGTCGCACCCGTTCGACCGCGCTCTCAACGGGCAGCGGAATGCCAGGGAGAATGGGGTGCCGGGTCACCACGAGACCGAGAGGGTCACTCGCCGTGGGCAGTCGTTCAATACCGGAATCAGTCCCGTCGAGCGGAACGACAGTACAGGTACCGATTCGATGGGTGTGTGGCAGAAACTATGGGAGAGCCCTGCACGGAATCAGAGTTCAATAGCGCTCAGTGCGGGCCCGCTGCGGGAGCGGGCGCGGGCGCGAGCCAGGGTCAGGCAGCCCGGGCGTCGAACTTCTTGAGTTGCGAGCGAAGCGAAGACAGGGCCGACGTGATCGCAGGATGCTCACTTCCACCGCGGGACAGATCCAGCGCGATCAGGGCACCAATTGCCGCTTCCAGCTCTCGCCTTTCGAACACGATAGATACGTACTCGTTTTTTGTCGAGCCGATTTGCCGGACATTCATCTTCTAATAACCGCCTCTATTCCAGGGCACAAATAACAGTGCCTGCTCGAAGGTGGAGGAATCGTATCGCCCTATTCCCCTACTCCGAATGCGTGTAAACCCCAACGCCTCGTGAGCCATTCATCCATCATGGCCGGCCAAGCCTGAGGCTCCGTTGTGCAACGAGAATTCAACAACAAAACTCGCGAAAAGTCGTCATCCGGCAATCCCGTTGAAGACTGATCGGGCTCCGATCAATACGCCCAACCCGTAAGGATTATCTGACAGTGCGCAGATCGCAACTCCAAAAAGCTTATCTGTCGACCGTCAGACGGTTCGCCTCTGTCGCTTCTCGCGCCCATCCGTGGTGAGTTGCGGACGGGACGCAGCAGTTCAAGAACGGTCACGTCCGTCAAGGTGGTGTATGAAGTCTGTCGCATCATCCGGTTTCCAATGATCGTCTATGCGGCCCCTGTGCCAGAGGCCTGGGGTGAGCAGATCGACTTCACCTCTTTCTCCGGCCTTGACACCACGTCCACAAACTCAAAGCATCAGTCAATGTAACGTCAGTGACAGCAGACAATTCTGCGCCATTATTCGCCTGGCAAGTGAAACTGTCCGCACCATCGAACGCAGGTTCTGCAACATATATGAAACTGCCGTCAGCCGAGAGAGACACCACACCGTCGGCTGCATCGGCGACCAGAACTGCGGTCAGTGGAGCGCCATCTGTGTCGTTCGCAAATACACCCGCATCGGCGTCAACGATTAATAGAGAACCTGTCTGTTAAGACGGCCCGCTTAAACGGTAGGCCGTGAGAACGGAATCCGGACCGAAAACACCATAATTTTCTGCTGTAAATCAAGTCGCGTTTTCCGCGGTTTCACGATCACAGATTTTAGAACTTATTTCGAATAATTCCATTTGCGGCAATCCTACACCTGTATCATCTACCGCACTGTTACGAACGAGGAACCCGTGGACAGCACAGATCACCTTGGCCGGTATCATCTCCGGCTCGGAAAATCGGTAATAAGCGCTGACTAAGTCAATGGAAGTATCACTCCTGGATCACGGCGGCGCAGAGATGTTGGCATGCGAGCCAACCGCCGGTAAGGCGCGTTTGGCTGGTGGACTCCCATGAGGAAGCTTCGAGTGTCCACGCTGGTGTCGTTGTTAGCAGCGGCCCTGGTGGTTTTGGCTGGAGGCGACTCCGCCGCAGCAGACGCGGGCGTCAACGAGCCGGTCGACCTGCAGTTCCAGCTGCCATCTGGCTCCGGAGCACCCCAGCCATACCCAAAGCTCGATTCTCAACTGAACTGGTTGATACAGGAGCTTCTCGAACGACTTCCGAGTGATACGAGATCGAAGGTAGCAGACGGTTTGCCCGCTGCCGTTCCCGCTGGCATCCAGCGTGCCGTTGCCCAACAGGCGCCTATTCACGATGACACCTTCATCGCCGTCGCCATCCACGTCAATGGCGATCCCGATGATCTGGTCACCTTCCTGAATGACCAAGGATCTCGAGTGGCGAATATTGGAGACAGCTACCTCGAGGTATATGTCCAACCGTCACTGCTCCCCACGCTTGACCAGCACCCCGCTACAACGAATGCAACGGCCATGATCCCTCCAC
>JADFLG010000105.1 GCA_022564545.1 Chloroflexota bacterium
GCCGAACGTATGAACGGACACAGCGCACGAGCGGCTATCAGTTTTTTTCCGGCTAACCTGAACGCCACTGGAGATGTTGGGATGATTGGGAAGAAATATTTGCACAATCGTGGATTGATGATCGCTATCGCGGTGATCGCACTCATGACGCTGACTGCCGGAACCGCCGTGGCGGCTTCGATGAAGGCGAAGAACATTGAGGCCGTCGGCGGGGTTGGCGAAGTCGGGCTCGACCTGGGTGGGACCGTCGATTCCAAATTCAAAATCAAGGACGGCGTGATCAAGTCCGTGAAAATCAAGACTGTCGGCGAGGGATTCGGCGGCCTGATTGGCGCGGTGATCAACTGTGAGGAAAAGGGCAGCCACAGCGCAGGCGCGTGCACGAAGGCCGGGGACATCCTTAACGGCGCCGGCGTGCTGAGCACCCACACGTCAACAGCGAAACTCAAGGTTATCTCACACACGCCCGGAGCATTAGTTGGGACCTTGAAAGGCAAGCTAAAGGCCGATTTGACAATCGCCGGTGCAAACGGCGAAGTCCTGACCGGCACTGCGCAGCTCAAGATTCGAAGCACCGATATACCATCCGTTTACAGCTGCCTGTTGGGCATTGACCTTGATCTTCTGCCGGCGATCGTCCCCGTATTTGGTCTGATCCAGACTTGCGTCGATTCGCCAGGTCCGAATGCGCTGGGTATATACCATGTTTTGTCAGGAACCTATCCGCTCGACCCGGCGGCAGGCCCCGTACTGGTTCCGGTTGTATTGCATGTCGTAGACACGGGCAAGTTCAAAGTGGAAAGCGATGAGACTGAGATGAAGGGCAAGATCAGCGTCACCGTAAACAGTGTCGGTGGCGTAACGACAGGCCCGATCCTCATCACAAAGACTAAGGCTGAGTTCGGAGACGACGACTGACCTTTAGCCTGTCGAACGTTGACAAATAGAAAGCCCCGAGGACGATCCCTCGGGGTTTTTCTTTTGGCCAAATTATTCTTGAGATTCGAGTCCGCCAGACGTTGGGGGTGACTCTACAAACCTGCGAATCGCACGGCCCAACTCGTCTACCGTGTACACGTCCGCATGCGGAATTTCGCGCCACGATCGCGGTCGCTGCTCCGAGTGACGCCCTGTGACAAACCGGATGGCTTTCATGCCAAGCATTTTCGCCGGGACTATGTCGTTGTCGATGCGGTCCCCGACCATGATCGCCTCTTGTGGCTCAACGCCTAAACCTTCGCACGAGTGAAGGAGTAATCGTGGGTCGGGCTTGTAGAGGCCGGTCGAACCAGAGACCTCCTGATACCGGAAATACTTCAGTATTCCGGTGTTCTCCATATTTTCGAGTGCTCGCGATGGCTGGTTGGCAGCAAGGCCCAGAAGCAAACCCTGATTTGAAAGCTTTTCCAGCAATTCGGGAATTCCATCACGCAACTCGAAATCCCCCCGGGCTTCATTGCGGTCTGGAACCGTCTCATATAGTTCCGCAATCACCGAGTCCGTCAGATCCTGGTTCAACCCGGCGATCTTCCAGATAACCGCGTCGTAGGTCCTGGGAGCGAAAACCTCGACTGCCCACGCAACCGCTTCGCCATATTCTTCGTCAGAAACAGAAACGCCGTGCCCTCTGAACGAAGCGACGATCTGCTCGTCTATCATCCGGTCCATGATGGTTTCGGTATCGAGCGGACCGCCTACATCGAATAGAACGGCTCGGATAGCTCTGCTCATCAACTAGACCAGGTACTTGCGGGCGACCTTGGCCACGTAGCTGTAGCTGGGATTCACAAACTGGGTTACTCGGGCTTCAAGGCACTGTGACAGGAACATGTACGCTTCGCCCCGGCTCATCCCGTAGCTTGCCTCCAGCCATAGGATCATCTCGGTCAGTGCGATTCTGAACGCGTCCTCCGCCGGCTTTTCGCAGGCCGTGGTCATAATGTACTCATCGTTCTCGATCCTCGGCCACGTCATTTCTGCAGGCTTCTCACTCAGTTCGACTTTCATCGTCACCGTGCCGCCGGTTTCGATCCCGCCTCCGCCGCAGATTTCACCGTCACCCTGGCGGGCGTGCATGTCGCCGATATGAAGCAGCGCGCCTTCATGGTGAATCGGGATACTCAGGCGGGCGCCGTTCGTCACTTCCTGGATGTCGAAGTTGCCGCCCCACTCGCCAGCCCACCCGTTGTGGCGGGCCTCACGTTCTGGAGCTACACCGACGACACCCAGCATCGGTTCGACGGGAAATCGGAGCCTGTCGTTCCAGATGATCTCATCGTTCTCGATGCGGCAGATCCTGAACTGCGGCCCGATATTCGAAGGACCAAGGTAACCGGGCATTGCACCTGTAGAGCCACCGTACCGGGTCCAGCCGACCGGGTGGACCTTGATCTCCTTGATATGAACGGTGAGAAGATCGCCAGGCTTGGCGCCATCGACGTAAATGCACCCCGACGCGGCATTTCCACGGTCTGTCGGCTGACTGTCCGACCGGTACTGGTTGTACAGCTCCCTGATTTCGTCTGGCACAAGTGCTGCGTCGGGTCCCCGGTTCATCTGGGTTTCTACTTCAAACCATTCACCCGGTTTCACCGTTAGCGTCACCGGGTTTGCGGCGGAATGTTCGTAGTACAGGGTTTCGGTCGTGGCTTTCTGCATGGAACTGGGGTCTCTGGCAGGAGTATCGAGTATTTTCGCGAGTGCGCAGTGTAGCCACTCCGACGCAAGTGCGTGTGCTCGGGCGCGTTCGCGTGCAGACAATAAAGACCCGAGGAAATTTCCTCGGGTCTCCGTTGACTACTGGTCTCTGGCAGTCAGGCGGCTTTGCGAACCGACCTGGGAGTTGATGTCGTTGTCTTTGCAGATCGCTTATTCGCAGACGCGGTGCGCTTTGCTGGCTTGTTCTTCCGGGCAGAAGTGAACGTAAGAGGTTTGACCTTGGCAGCACCCGTGTCAATGCCAACGGTAAACGCCTTGACTTGAGCTGTCTGCGTAAGGAGTCGTTGGGCTTCCAGCTCATCCTCGGCAGCGGCTCTGGCCACTTCTATGTCGGTCAGAATTTTACGGATGTCCTCGGCAGCATCGTGTCGCATTCGAGAAGCGAGTTCTTTCGCACCATCGCGCGTCTGACTCATCAGAGCATCAGCCGCGCCGCGCGCAGTGTTCTCAAGCTTTTCAGCGTAAGAGAGTGCGTTGGCGCGCTTGCGAGATGCGTCGTCGAGCCGGAACTGTATTTCATCTTCCAATGTCGCGGTCCGAGCGATAGCGTCGGCCTTGATTCGTTCTGCTTCGGCAAGAGTACGATCTGCCTGCTGCAATCGTTGGTCGGCCTGTGCGCGGACCCGGACGCTGTAGTTCTTGGTTGCGGTGATCGCTTCGTTCTCGGCCTGCATCCTGGCCACCTGGGCCCGGGCCAGCCGTTTGCGAGACTTGACGCGTTCATCCCTGCCGAACTCTCGAATACCGAGAGCCTCTCGCCATGCGGCTTCGACCGATACGTTATCGGTCGGGAATGAACTCAAACCAGATATGGACGACGATTTGCGTGATCGCTTTGCCATCGGATGCCTCACTTTAACCGTTCGTGTCAGGTATGAACGGGATAGTTATCCGTTCCACAATGAGCCTGAAGAATCGATAGTTGTGTTGGCTGACGGACGAGAAGTGTTGTGTTCTGGGTTTGCTACGAGTTAGTCACGCAACCGCGAACCACGTTTGGTCGTGCCCCAACTTGGTGGGCATCGGGCATTCAGGGAGCGTTAAACAGCCAGGGCTCCCAACCCGAGTTGGGAGCCCTGATGTGTTACCAGTTAGCTAAGGTCAGGCGGCCTTGCGGATCGGAGTGATCTTCCCCTTGCGGGCGGTCGTCTTCTTCGCGGTGGTCCTGCGTGCCTTGCGGGACTTTCGTACGGGAGCTTGCTTTGGCGTCGCAGGCTTGACCTCGGGCGTATTCGTCCTTGCCAGTTCGTCTGCCGCGTTCTCAGCAGCCAGACCGTGCGAGAACGCCCGTACTCGGGCCGTCTCGGTAAGGATGCGCTGGGTTTCCAGTTCGTCCTCAGCTGACGCCCGGGCGACCTCCACCTCGGTGAGGATCTTGCGGATGTCTTCTGCGGTCGCAATTCGCATCCGGCTTGCCATCTCGTCGGCACCGGCCCGCGTTTGAGTCATTAGAGCTTCGGCTGCAACGCGTGCACCGCCCTGAACCTCTTCTGAGTATGTTTCGGCGTCTCCGCGAATTTTCTTCGCGTTAGAGAGCTCGGTTTCGATGTCGGTCTGAACCCGTGCTGAAGATGCGTCGGCGTTGGTTTTTACGCGTTGCGCGTCGGCGAGTGTGTCTTCGGCTTCCTGGAGCTTCATTCGGGCCTGCGCCTGCAGTTCGGAACAGAGCTGTTTGGTGGCTGTAATAGCCTCGTTTTCCGCGTATTCCTTGGCAGCTTCTGCTTCGGCGCGGCGTTTTCGGGCGACAACCCGCTCATCCCGAGAAAGTTCTCGGAGGAGCAGCGCCTGTCGCCATGCTGCCTCGGCCGATGCATTGTCGGTTGGCAGCGAGCTCAGACTGGCTAGCAGTGAGCTTTTTTTAGATCGCTGGGCCATGGTTTTCCTCATTTGCGCTTGACGCCCCCGGCCTTTCGGCGCCCTGTTGCGTGCTGTACCTGCGCGGTCTGTTATTCATACCTGACGCTAAGTACGGTAGCGTTTGATTTAGGCCTGACCTACGTTGCTAACTCCGCAGCCCCCTGCGTGTGTGCACGTAAAAACTGCCTCCGCCGTCCGTATGCTTAACTGGAATTTAACCAATATCTGACTATGAAATTGCCATGACAATCGATTTCGCGAGTCTTGCGGGTCCGGTTTCCGGCTCTGGCCGCACGGTCGGCTCGGAAATTCGCCACTTCACCACGGTTACTTCGACCATGGATGTCGCATGGGACCTTGCAAACAAAGGCGCGGTCGACGGGACAGTTATTGTGGCCGATCACCAGTCTGCGGGGCGTGGTCGATTCGACCGTTCCTGGGTGTCGGACCACGGTCAGGATATTCTGTGTTCGGTGGTGCTGCGGCCAAGAGTGTCACTGGCAGGCGAACTCATGATGCTTGCCGCGCTGTCGGTCGTGGACGTCGCTGAGTCGTTCGGCATAAATGCCGGGATCAAGTGGCCCAACGACGTTCAGGTGCGCGGAAAAAAGCTGGCCGGGGTCATCGCCGAGTCGGTCACAGGGCCAGCCACTCCAGATACGGGCCATGCCGCCGGTTTTGGCCCGGATATCGCCCCCGATGTCGCCCCCGGTGCCGACAGTATTCCCGAATATTTTGTTGCAGTTATCGGCATTGGCCTGAACGTAAATATCGATCTCTCAAACTACGGCGATGCGGAAATCGGACTGGAACCGACGAGTTTTAGCGCGGAACTCGGCAGACAAATCGATCGTCTTGCGGTGTTCAACAAATTGCTGCGATCACTCGATAAATACTATTCTGAATTGTCCGCAGGCGGCAGTGTTGTGTCTGCCTGGCGCGAGAAACTCACGACCCTGGGCCGCGTGGTGACGGTCGTGAGTGGAGATGCAAGAGGTACAACGAACTTGCATGGCCTTGCGCGCGATGTCGATTCGAGCGGGCGGCTGATCGTGCGAGATGCAGACGGCCGGGACTGGCCCGTTTCTGCAGGTGAGGTCACCGTGCAGGACATCAAGTGACGAAGGCCTCGTGCCAGATGGCCCAAAAAACCCAAAAAATCCGAATAACCGTACGGCTTCAGCCCAGGGCCTCAAGGGACGAACTGCCTGGCTGGAACGATGAAGGAACCATGCGGGCGCGGGTCAAGGCGGCACCGGCCGATGGAGCCGCAAATGCCGCGCTACTCAAACTGCTCGCCAGACGATTGGGAATTGCGAAAAGCAAGGTGTCGCTGGTCTCGGGAGCGAGGGCGCGCAAAAAGATCGTCGAAATAGAGGGCGTGACGGAAGCTGTAATCAGAAAAATTATCCGCCACGAAGGACGCTTGAAATGAACAACAGCCCGAACACCAGGATCATCGGGCTGAGATCGATCATTCCGATACGCGGAATCAGTCTTGAAAGGGGGATCATCACCGGGTCAGTGATCTGGTAAAGCAGCTGAACGATCGCGTACTGGCGTGCGTTCGGAAACCAGGACGTCAGCGCCCTCGCTATCACAAGGTAGGCGAAGATCTGAAGAATAAAGCCGATAAATCCCAGTGCCGGACCACTCATTTGCCACCTGCCAGTTCTTCACCTCGCTCGAAAGCCGTGCGCACGGCTTCCGCTACCGCCGCCCTGAACCCGCCGATCTCAAGTGCCGCCAGACCTGCCGCCGTGGTCCCACCGGGCGATGTGACCATATTACGCAGTTCGGCCGGGTGCTTGCCCGATTCCCGTTGGAGGGCCGCACTGCCAAAGACCGTTTGCGACGCAAGGTGACGCGCCACGTGAACAGGCAGCCCGAGCTCGACGCCGGCATCTGCAAGGGCTTCGATAAATACGAATACGTAACCGGGGCCGCTGCCGCTCAGGGCAGTTGCGATATCGATGCTCTTTTCGTCATCGAACTTGAGCTCGTCACCGATTGCCCTGAGCATGCTGGCCACGAAGTCCAACGTGGACTGGTCGACATCGTCGGAAGCCATCCAGGCAGAAATGCCTTTCCGGATCTGGGCAGGGGTGTTCGGCATCACCCTTATGAGCTTGGTGTGATTGAGCTTGAGACCGATCGAGTGCATTTTCACGCCGGCCATGATCGACAGAACGGTTTGGTCAGCGGTCAGCACGCCTTTCAAATCTTCGGCCACCGCGTCTAACTGCTGAGGCTTCACCGAAAGCACAACGATGTCGGCCCCGGCAATGGCTTCGCTGTTGCTTGCAGTAACCTCGACTCCAAGGTCGTTCTTCAACGACTCGCGACGGACCTCGACCGGCTCGCCAACTATGATGCTGGCGTCGAGGCCCGCGTCTTTAACTCCAGAGATTATGGCCTGCGCCATCACTCCGCCGCCAATGAATGCAATTCGCATATTCGTAAGCCGTGTCCGGCGTTGCCCCGCCTGGGGCCACCAGAGAAAGCAGAGCGCGAAACCGCACGCTGCGTGTTCCGATTATACGGACGACGGGCAGCAGAATTCCTGTCATCCCGGTGCTTCGTTTAGCTGTCTGGCGGGCGACTTCTTGTTACCTGGCAGGCGTCTCGTCAGCCTTAGAGGCCTTTGCGGGAAACAAGCGACGCTCCGAGTTTCAGCGCTTCGATCATGCTCGTTTCCCCGGCGACGCCTGTACCCGCGATATCGAAGGCGGTTCCGTGATCGACCGACGTGCGGAGGAACGGCAGCCCCAGGTTTACCGTCACCGATTCCTCGGCACCGTAGACCTTGATGGCGATGTGTCCCTGATCGTGGTACATCACCAGTACGACGTCGTACTTGCCCGCGGCCGCCTGGTTGAATATCGAATCCGAAGGGTGTGGCCCGGTGGCATCTATCCCCTCGCCCTGTGCCTCGGCAATGGCGGGCGCGATTTCGTCTGCTTCCTCGTTGCCGATCAGGCCGCTGTCAGATGCGTGGGGGTTGAGGGCTGCTACGGCGATGCGGGGCGTGGCGAAACCCCACTCGTTGAAATGTTTCTGCGTCAGTCGCAGCGCCGTCATGATGTTTTCGGTCGTCACGTACTTGCAGGCTTCGGCCAGCGGCTTGTGTGTCGAAAGGTGCATGCACCTCATTGGCCCGCTCACCAGCATGGTCGCAACATAATCGGAGCCGGACAGACGCTTGAACACCTCCATGTGCCCGGTGTCCTTGCTGCCGCCCATGTGCCACGACTCTTTGTTCACCGGGGCGGTCACCATGCCTGCGACCTGCCCGTCGAGGCACATCCTGGCGGCCTCTTCGACCCACAGGTGCGATGCGGCGCCGGACCCTGCGTCGTGCGTGCCCACCGGGAACTCCGTGCCCTCCCATTCGCCGGGTGAAACGACTTCAAACGTGCCGGGCAGTCCTTTTGCTTCGGCCGCAGACGCCACGGCTATCACCACGTCGGACGACCCGATCGCATTCACCGCTTTTTGCACGTCGAGTATGGTGCCGACCAGCACGGGCCGCATCAGCTCGTACAGGCCGCGGTGCTGGAATGCTTTTGCAACAACCTCGGGGCCGATGCCGGAAGGGTCGCCAATAGTTACTGCGAGCAGGGGCTTGTCTGTCATATGAGGGTTTTTCTTGCTGAGGAGGGGGGCGTCGGTTATTGGCCTGAGGTGGTAATGCCTGACGGCCGCTGAGTCGCGACCAGTTCAGGCTTTGAGATTTGGTCGAGCAGCTAGGTTAGCGCACAGGCGGAAGGTATTGCGCACCGGGCTGCGGGACTGCCTGATAAGAGACGGCCAACACCGAGCCGATCAGATATCCGCCAGATCGGCCCGCTATCGCGCGCCGCAACCCACTCGCGGCTTGACGGAGCGCGCTCTGTATGTAAGCACTCTCAGGAGATGGGTTGGCCGTGTCAGCTATGATGCCGTGCACTAGCTATTTCTCGCGAAAGCACAGTATGGAGGCTACCGAATGGCCACGGGAAACATACCTGCGTTTTACGCTCTGCCGGGCACCAGGGCGTGGCACGACTACCTGAATCTGCTTCATTTGCCATACACTCTGTGGAACCTGAGTAATGTGGTGCTGGGCACCGTCATCGCCCCAATTGTGCACGTGGACCGACTGTTGGGCACGCTGCTGGCGTTTTTCCTGGCAGTGGGTATTGCATCCCATGCCCTGGATGAGTTGAACGGCCGTCCGCTGGGAACCAAGATTCCGTCGGTCGTGCTGGTTTCCCTCGCAGTCGTATCCCTGGTGGGTGCCATGGCCCTGGGTGTCGTGGCCGGTATTCTGGAAACCCCATGGATGTTCGCTTTCGTCGCCTTCGGCGGATTCATTGTCATCGCCTATAATTTGGGCCTCTGGCACGACCGGTTCCATAACGACTTCTGGTTAGCGTTCTCCTGGGGGGCATTCCCGGTTCTCACCGCTTACTGGGTCAATGCTTTGCGCTTCGACGTTGCCGTCGTGATGCTGGCGGTGGCTTGCTTCTTGCTGACGCTGGTTCAACGGACCCTGAGCACCCCGGTAAGGACCATCAGACGAAAGGCTCTCAGGGTGGAGGGCTTTATTGAGCTGGCCAACGGCGAGCGGATAATCCTCGACAGCAAAAGCATTATCGCGGTGCCTGAGCGGGCGCTGCTCTTGTTGGCAACTGCAACCGTGGTGCTGGCGATCGGCCTATTGGTCTTCCGACTTCAATCCCAGTAGCGAGGCCGCTATCAGTTTGGTAGGCCACCTCGCCATGAACATGAATAGCGTGATCGCCGATCGCTGCTCAAAAGAACTGACCGATTTCGAGTTGAAAAAATGGTGCCGAGGGGCAGACTCGAACCGCCGGCACATGGATTTTCAGGCCTTATTCGAGCGCGTCGACGAGCGCTTCGCACGACGCGAGTTCCAGCTCACACATCATGACGACGTTGCCTGCCACAGCGTAGGCCCCGTAAAGCGAGATATTGACCGTCCACACGGTGGCAGCTCCGATCCTTGCGCCCGCACCCCTCCCCATCGTCTCCTGCGCAGGACCAATGCCATGTGCTACTGCCGCTTCATGTGACTCGTAGAAACGGAGCTCGATGTCTTTTTGCCTGTAGAAGCCGTACCACGCATCTATCGAATTGGTGAGAGTTTCGGTCTCGAGCTGTTTGGACTTCTTCCACCCGACACCGACAAAATCATCGACTGAATAGACGCGGTCTGGTTGAGTTATGAGCCACTGGCCCTCATTCTCATCCCGGAGTTCGGTAGACGAAGCACCCGGGACATCTGCATCCCCGTCCCCACCATCCGAACCACATCCGGTCACCGACACGATGAGCACAGTCGCCAGGGCTAGAAATACCGCCCGGTAAGACGTGGAACCGAAAACCGGACCCAACCGGGAACCGATCATGTTCTTGCGTTCGGATAGCGAAGATTTCATAGAACTGGCATTCTCTCAGAGACTATCTCAAAACATTTTGAAAGGTGAAGGTGTCAGATTGAACTTTCCCCACACCCGCGCCGACCAGTGGGCACCCATCTCCCGGAAGAGAGAGGGGGCATGCGCGCCGTCCTGAAGCATCTTCACCCGGCAATTTGAGGTTTCACCCACCTACTTCGTCAGGCTCAGCACATGCACTTCGACAGGCTCAGCACCTGCACTTCGATAGGCCCAGCACATGCTCTAACTCCCTCCCGGGGAGGGGAGGATAGGCCGGTTCCCACTTATCTCGTGCAGGCGCGC
>JADFLG010000013.1:0-4193 GCA_022564545.1 Chloroflexota bacterium
CTGCGTGCGGCAGCTCGCCGACTGGGGCGCCGACGTGATCAAGATCGAGGCCCCACCCACTGGCCCAAATAACCCAAATAGCCCAAATAGCAAGGAGAGCCTGGGTGGAGATCGAGACGGTTTTGATTTTCAAAATCTACACCGTAATAAACGCTCTCTGACTTTGAACTTGAAAATGGCCGAAGCGCGCGCGATTTTTTACAAGTTGGTCGAACAGGCCGATGTCGTGGTCGAAAACTACCGGCCCGACGTAAAAAACCGGCTCGGCGCCGACTATGAATCGCTGGCGAAAGTGAACGAGCGCATCATCCTCGTGAGCATTTCCGGGTTCGGGCAGGACGGCCCTTACGCCAACCGGCCTGGCTTCGACCAGATCGCCCAGGGAATGGGAGGACTAATGTCGATCACTGGCGCGCCTGGCGGGGGACCGATGAGAGTGGGTATTCCGGTCGCCGATCTCTGTGCGGGAATGTTCGCCGCGCAGGGCACGATGCTGGCGCTGTTGGAGCGGGAGGTTTCGGGCAGGGGGCAGTGGGTGCAGACATCGTTGCTGGAAGCACAGATCCAGATGCTCGACTTCCAGGCGGCCCGCTTTTTAAAGGACGGTGAAATTCCGACTTCTGCGGGGAACGATCATCCGACGAACATACCGACCGGGGTGTTTCCGACCACCGATGGTCACATCAATATCGCCGTAGCCGGGGGAGGCATGTACGAAAGGTTCTGCCACGCCATCGGCCTCTCGCACCTGATCACCGACGAGCGGTTCGCGACATCTGCCGGGAGGTCGAAGAACAGGGTCGAGATGAATGCCGCAATATCTGAAATCACCTCGACCAACTCGAGCGCACACTGGATTGAACTGCTGAACAGGGCTGGATGTCCGTGCGGTCCGATCAATTCGATGGACCAGGTGTTCGCCGATCCGCAGGTGAAGCACCTGAACATGGCGACGCCGGTCGATCATCCCCGAATGGGTACTTTCGATGTGGTAAACCAGGCGATCAAGTTGAGCCGGACGCCTTCGTCGATTCGCACCGCCACGCCCGACCAGGGTGAGCATACCGACGCGATACTTTCAGGGCTTGGTTATGACGAGGCTGCGATTGGCAGGTTCCACGAAACGGGTGTCGTTTAGCCTGTTCAAGAACCCCCTCTCCCTCGGGAGAGGGTTGGGGTGAGGGGAAAGTTGCTCGATAGGAAATAACCGTTCAAAAGCATCAATATCGCCATCGGACCGTTTCCCCTCAACCTAACCTTCTCCCCGGGGAGAAGGAATTAGTCACGTCACTCAACGTATATCGAGATGGTTTCTTGGCTCACTTACCGGGATTTTAGTCAGGAGTTGACGCAATGAGGCAGCTTGAGGTGAGGACCGAAAAGATGCTGGCACACGTGGAGGACGGCGTCGGGTGGATCACCTTTAACCAGCCCGAAAAGCGCAACGCCGTCTCACTGGATATGTGGCAGGCCATTCCGGAGATCATCAGCGATTTTGCTTCGGCCGACGACGTGCGGGTGGTCGTTATGAAGGGTGCTGGCGATAAGGCGTTTGTCTCGGGCGCCGATATTTCCGAGTTCGAGGAATTGCGGAACACGCCCGAGCAAATCGAGGTGTACGACGCTGCGACATCGGCCTCAAACGCGGCATTGCGTTCGCTCGAAAAACCGCTTATCGCCATGATTCGCGGGTTCTGCGTTGGCGGCGGGATGTCGATAGCATTGGCCGCCGATCTGCGAATATCGTCTGACGACGCGCAGTTTGGCGTGCCCGCGGCGAAGCTTGGTGTGGGCTACGGCTACAGCGGAATCAAGGAACTGATGAACCTTGTGGGCCCGTCGTATGCCAAGGAGATTTTCTTCACCGGCCAACGGTTCAGCGCGGCCGATGCCGAGAAGATGGGACTCGTGAACCGGGTGGTGCCGGTTGAAGAATTGGAATCTACCGCGGTGGCATACGCCCGGACTATCGCCGACAACGCCCCGCTGACGGTCAGAGCTGCCAAAGCTGCGATCAACGAAGGCACGAAAAACCCCGACGAGCGTGACCTGGACCGCATCGCGAAGATGGTTGAGGCGTGCTTCAACAGTGACGATTACAAAGAAGGCCGCAGGGCCTTCATGGAAAAGCGAAAGCCGCAGTTCCAGGGCCGGTAGCGTGGCAAGACCAGTCCCCTCTCCCTGCCAGGGAGAGGGGTGCTCACTTGTGGGCGCGGGTGTGGGTGAAAGCTATAGATGTGCGGACTGACCGCTTGCCGAGTCCAACCCACCCACTTCGACAGGCTCAGCACATGCTCTAACTCCCTCCACCGCTAGGAGGGAGAACTACGCCACTGCGCCTAGCACTTGCTGTACCCGCACGCGTAGCACTTTTCGCAGCCCTCTACGTGCGCCAGGGTTGATGAACACTCCGGGCAGAGATCAGCCGAGAAAGCACCAACCGTAACGGCAACTTGCTCTCGCGAAATAATCCCCATTGGCATTTGCACAGGTTGTGCGGTCGGCATGCCCAGTTCTTTCGGCGATGGCGGGTTGAACATTCCGGCCTGGCTCGACTCGCCCTCGCTCAACTCTTCTCGTGTCGGCAGGGCAGAAGCCTCGTTAATGATCCGGTCGAGCACAGAAGCGATAGCGTCGGGGACCGAACGAATCATCACGCCTTCGTCCCACACCGGAACGTCGGTTATACCGCGGAGTTGTTCCGAAACAGCGACAGGGTCGATACCCGAACGCAACGCCAGCGAAGCCATTCGTGACACTGCCTCTGCCATTGCCGCATCGTTACCACCGGCCTTGCCGTGAGTGGCAAACACCTCGAAAGGCCGGTCGTCGCTCGACATGTTCACTGTCACGAACAGGTTTCCGCGACCGGTACGGACACGCCGGGTGATGCCGTGGAGCATTGCTGGCCGGTCGGCCGGAGTCATGTACTGCGGAATTCCCACAGGCCCTTTCTCGCCGGAGCCGGCGTCGGCGCCGGCGGCCTTTGCACTATCAGTCGTTCCAGTTGTCAGCACTTCCTTCTCACGTGAACCTGCGCGGTAAACGGTGATGCCCTTGCACCGAGTTTCCCATGCCAGCAGGTAGGCGTCTTCAACATCCTCGACAGTCGCCTCATTCGGGAAGTTGATCGTCTTGGATATTCCAGAGTCGGTGCTTTCCTGGAACGCCGCCTGCATAAGCACGTGGTCGCGTGGAGAAATGTCGGAAGCCACGTGGAACAGCCGCTTCACGTCGTCAGGGACCTCGTCGCGGTCCTGGAGCGAGCCGCCGTTCGACAGGTGCTCAAGCAGTTCATCGCTGTAGAAACCGCGTTCCCTGGCGATGCGCTCGAAGTTCTTGTCGACGTAGTAGAGAGTCTTGCCCTCCAGGATGTTCTGCTTTCGGAACGCCAGTGAAAAGATCGGCTCGATGCCGCTCGACGCACCGGCAATCATCGAAATAGTGCCGGTCGGCGCAACCGTCAGCCGGCACGCGTTCCGGAACGGCTTCTCGCCCTGCTGAGCTGGAGCCGACTCGTGCCAGGCCGGGAACGGCCCGCGTTCTTCGGCCATCGCCAGTGATTCGGCATCAGCATTTTCCATGATGAACCGCATCAGCCTGCGACCCAGTTCCACTGCTTCTTCCGTGTCGTACGGAATGCCAAGAAGCACCAGCATGTCGGCGAAGCCCATCAAACCCAGTCCCAGTTTTCGGGTGGACCGGGTCATCTCCTCGATGTCAGCGACCGCGTACTTGTTCGCATCGATCACGTTGTCGAGCATCCGAGTGGCCAGGTGGACTGTCGTGCCAAGACGGTCCCAGTCGATATCGGCGAGACCTGCCTCGTCCCCGACGATGAACTTGGCGACATCGATCGAGCCGAGGTTGCAGGACTCGTTCGGCAGGAGCGGCTGCTCGCCACACGGGTTCGTCGCCGTGATCGGCTATCTCTCGGCCAGCAAGGAGTGGGCGCAAGCAAAGGGCGACCCCGACGCGTGGCGCCCGTTCTGGGAGGACCCAGCGACGAAGTCGTACTACTTCGTCGGCAAGGACAACATACCGTTCCATACCATCATCTGGCCGTCGATGCTCATGGGCAGCGGCGATCTCAACCTGCCCTACGACGTCCCCGCCAACGAGTTCTTGACCCTGGAGGGCCAGCAGCTCTCCACCAGCCGCAACTGGGCCGTCTGGGTGCCCGACTACCTCGA
>JADFLG010000013.1:4202-36378 GCA_022564545.1 Chloroflexota bacterium
CAAGGTGCAGGACCGGGCTGTTCCGGTTGACCTCGTCAAGGAAAATCATTCCCGGCTCGCCATTGCGCCATGCGCCATAAACAATCTTGCTGAACACCTCGCGGGCGTCCAGCCGGTCGACCTCCACTATCTCGCTGTCGAGGTTTGCGGGGTCGGAAAGTGTGCGAAGCGGGTAGGTCGTGCCGTTCTGCACCGCCTGCATGAATTCGTCAGAAGCGCCGACCGAGATATTGAAGTTGTGGATTTGACCTTCGACCTTCTTGCAATCGATGAATTCGAGAATGTCGGGGTGGTGTATATCCAGCACGGCCATGTTCGCACCGTCACGCTTGCCACCCTGTGTCACGAGGGTCGAGACAGACGACAGGTGTCGCAGCACGGCGATCGGCCCACAGGCTTTGCCATGAGTGGTCCTGATGCTGGCGTTCTTCGGCCGGAGGGCTGTAAGGGCAAATCCGGTGCCACCGCCATATTTCTGCACCATTGCGGCATCGTGAGCGGCACCCATGATCCCCTCCATGCTGTCATCGAGGGGGAGCACGAAACAGGCAGACAGCGTCCCTGCGCCCGTGCCGGCGTTCATCAGCGTGGGCGAGTTTGGCAGGTACTCCAGGCTGGCCATCATCTGGTAGAAATTCTCTTCGAGTTCCGCCACCTCGCCGGGGGTCTTTTCGTACTTTAACTCGGGGGCCGCCAACGCCCTGGCTACCCTGCGGAACATGCCTTCCGGCGTTTCGACGATTTCTCCCTCTGAGTCCTTCTGCAAATACCGTTTGTCGAGGACAACGCGTGCATTGTCGGTAATCACTGCTGGAGTGAATTCTTCGACTGGTGTTTTGCCGTTTTTACTCATGTGCGTGTCCTGCGTAATGGTCATTTCCGTGCTTTTCACCCTAATTCTGAACTTCTAATCTTCTATGTGCGTGAGTTCGCGATGCCGGCCCAGGCAGTTGTGCCTTTGCCAGTGTTGTTTTGTCCGTTGTCCGTTTCGTTGGTCTCTGGCCGGACCGTGTGAGACAGTTGGCTAGCGCTGCCTCGCTCGCCTGCGTCGGCCCCGACTTGCCAGCCGCGGCACGTCGTCCTCAATCAACCTCAACTGGTTCTTCGAGCCGTCATTTTCTCCTTCTGTGGGACCGGACAGTGCCTCAACCTCTTTTGTGAAGGAATCGACGTCCTGAAAATCGCGGTAGACCGAGGCGAACCTGATGTACGCCACCCGGTCGAGTATCTTCAGCCGCTCAATACACATCTCGCCGATCACCCTTGCCTCGACCTCTGCTTTCGAGAGTTTGTGCAACTCGTTTTCTATGTCCACAACCATCTTAGAAATGGCGCCGACCTCCAAGGGCCGCTTGGCACACGCAGTCCGTAGCGAACGCTCCAGTTTTTCCGACGAAAACGCCTCGCGGCGGCCATCCCGCTTGACGATCATCAGGGGCATCGAGTGAACACGTTCGTAGGTCGTGAACCGAAGTTCACACCGCATGCACTCACGCCGCCTGCGCACGCCGTCGGGCGACTCACGCGAGTCGATCACACGTGATTCATTGTTTCCACAAAAGGGACAATGCATCGCCTTAAATGCGCCAATCCAGAAAGTTCCGTACAGGCCGCGCAGAATGAACCCGCTCCAGGGCCAGGATTGTCGAAATCCGGGGCCCGGGGCAGGGCAGTGTGCCAAACAAAAGTTGAACACGCCGCCGGGCGGCTGCGGACACAGCCATACCCCACATTTAGTGGAGTGCACCCGAGACTACCACTATCCATTGAGTAGGTGTCAATCCCCTGTGTCGACTGAAATCGCATATTTCTTCTACAATAATCGGGGTTGCAACTGTGCAAGAATTATGCTTAGGACAACGGTGGGACACCGCGTAATTCGTAACGTAATTCGTCGCACAAACAGGGTCCGAGTTCAAGAAGTTTGTTTCCCGGCGTGCTGGGAACAGGCGGCGGAAATTCGCTTGACATCCAGTTCGAAAAGTAGAATGCGAGCCAACTCGGCCAGACGGGGGCGGTTTTGCCAATCCAAGTCAGCAGGCCGCCACGAGACACCGGGGCGGCCAGGGAACCAACAGGACAAGCCACAATGAAGAACGCCTGGGCCGTGAGAATAGCAACCGACGAGGTGCTGGAGACCTCAGTTCAACTGGGTGTCAGAAACATCGTTTTCTACGGCGGCCCCGGAATGGACGTGTTGCCGGGATCTGACCAGCCCCACGGTAAGGAGCGGAACACATATGAGGACTACTCGGCCCTGCGTGAGCGAGTCGAGTCGTTCGGCCTGAAGATTGCCGCCTGTGAGGGCGGTTTCGTTGCGAATGAGAAGTATCACGACCTCGCCTTTGGTGGTCCCAAACGCGATGAATTAATCGAAGGGCTGGCGGCTGAAATCGCCGACATGGGGCGGGCAGGCATCCCGATTCTCGGCTATCACTGGATGCCGGCTTCGGTCTGGCGTTCGGGCATTGTGCGGATCAGGGGAGGGGCCGAGGCCACGGCGTGGGACAGCGAATCTGATCAACAGGCGTCCATTCAGGATATTTCTATTCCCGACCACTACGATCTTTCGCGAGAGAACATGTGGGACTGCCTCGAATACTGGGTCAGGGCGATTACACCGGTGGCAGAGGAGGCGGGGATTAGATTGGGAATTCACCCCGACGACCCGCCCGTGCCGGAACTGGGAGGGGTCCCCCGGCTCCTCGGCAGCTTCGATGCTTACAAACGCCTGATCTCCATCGTGGACAGCCCGTCGAATGCAATTGAGTTCTGCCAGGGGACGTTCTCGGAAATGGCAGGCGCAGACATCTACGAGATGATCCATTACTTCGCCGAACGAAACAGGGTGCTTTACGTCCACTTCCGAAACGTGTCAGCCCGGGTCCCGAAATTCCACGAAGAGTTCATTAACACGGGTTACGTCGATATGAAACGGGCGATGGAAACGTACGATGCAGCTGGCTTCGACGGCATCTTCATGGACGATCACTGCCCGCTGATCGTAGGTGATGCCGACTTCCCGGGTAACTGGGGCGGATACCGCTCGAGGATCTTCGCACAGGGTTACATCCAGGCCATGCTCGAAGCCGTGACGGGTGCCCGCCCCGCAGGGTCCAGCACCGCAGGGGGATCGGCCGTAGTAATCGAGCGGGACCGCAGCTAACGGTCGACAAGCTTTTTGTTGATGACGGCATTGCTTTTTAGAAACTTGATCAGCACCGCCTCGACCCGTTCCCTCAGCTCCTTGTCGTCAATCTGCACATACGAAGCAGTTTCGACAATCGGAGACCTGAACCAGAACTTGTCATTGTGATCGCGAATTCTCTTGTCGATGGCTCTACCCTGGCCAACGTAAAGCGGCCGTTCGCTTATGTCGTAAAGCACGTAGACCCCGCTCAGCGCCGGATGCTGGCCAGGATCGTGCGGGTCGAAGTCGATCAGCTCGCCAACCCCGCTTAGCGCAGGGTGCTCGCAAGGGGCTTCAGGCCCGTGCCGACCGAGTTCGATCGATACACCGAGGGCCTCTTCAGTCGCAACCGTCGCTTCATCTCCTGTATCGCCCGTAACATCCCGGGCATCCTGCGGTAATTGGAGATCAGTCGCGGGCCCTGGCCCGTCAATCGCTGAGTGCCGGGGCCCCGGCGCGCTGTCAACTTCTGCGTCGCAGATCCCCGGCATCGAAACCCCGGTCTTAAGCGACATCACCACCCCGGTCACGACAGCCGTCACCCTGGTCCGGTTCAACCAGGTCCCGGCCGAAGGCAACAGGCCCTCGCCTGGCACCTGATCACCAGGATTGACACCCAGTACACGCTCAAGTTCGGCCATCCGGTTCAGACTCGGGGTCTGTCGTTCGTTCTCCCACTTCGACACAGTGATGTTTGTAACCCCGATGCGGCTGGCGAATTCGACCTGGGTCATTCTTGCCTGACGTCGAAGTTGTCTGATTTTGGACCCGAAATTCGCTTCACGCATAATGCCCTCGAATATTTCTCTAGTAGTCATACTACCGCACAGTATGACACAGGTGGAAAGATCATTCACCTCATACAGAAAAGACCCCGAGAGAAGGCTGGTTCTCGCGGGGTCTTTTGTGACTCGAACCCGGTGGGTCTATTGCGTTTATTGCGTTGATCTGGTGGGCGGAGCGATTTTGTGAAACTGGTTTTCTCAGCGCGGTCTAGTCGCTCGCCGCCAGCTCACGTGACGTGCGCCTGCGGGCGGCACGGTGATGCCGGAGGAACGGCGGGAGGTCGAGGGCATCCTCGTCGCTGAGAACCTCGCTCAGAGCGGCCGCCACAGCTGCCTCCTTCTCGGCCGATGCCTCGGCACTCGGGAAACCTGTGGCGATGATCGTCATCTTGACCTCGTTCTCCATCTTTGGGTCGGTGACCATACCGAAGATGATGTTGCATTCGGGGTCGACCATATTCGACACGATCTCCGAGGCCTGGTGGACTTCCTGGAGTGTAAGGTCGGTGCCGCCAGTGACGTTGAATATCACGCCGCGTGCGCCCTCGATCGAAACCTCAAGCAGCGGGCTGTCGATGGCTGCTTCAGCCGCCATCACGGCCCGGTTTTCACCGCTTCCGTGACCGATCGCCATCCAGGCCGGTCCGGCGTTCGACATGATTGCCTTCACGTCGGCGAAGTCCAGGTTGATCTCACCGGGCACAAGAATCAGTTCGGCAATCGATTGCACGCCCTGCCGCAGAACGTCGTCGGCCATTCGGAAGGCCATGTCCATTGACAGGTTTTCGTTCGACATGATCAACAACCGGTCGTTGGGGATGACGATCAATGTGTCGACAACTTCGGACAGTGTCGCAATGCCGTCGTCGGCCTGCCTTCGTCTTCGTGACCCTTCAAAGTTGAACGGCTTGGTCACTACGCCAACGGTAAGCGCGCCCAGTTCCTGGGCTACTTCGGCAACCACTGGCGACCCGCCGGTCCCCGTGCCACCGCCCATACCTGCAGCGATAAAGACGAGGTCGGCTCCTTCTAGAGCACGTTTTATCTCATCACGGTCCTCTTCGTGGCACTCGCGGCCCTTCGCAGGGTCGCCGCCAACACCGAGTCCGCGGGCTGTACGGTCGCCAACCCGAATGCGTATTGGAACGTCTGAACGCGCCAGTGCCTGGGCGTCGGTGTTGATCGTGATGTACTCGACTTCAGGAATTCTGTCCCGGTACATGCGGGAAACTGCGTTTGAACCACCACCGCCTATACCGACGACCTTTATTGTGGCTGAGCCGATCATTTCTTCTGCTGGCGTATCTACCTGGCCGACCATTGGTTTTTCCTTTTTGGCTGGGGACCGCCCGCTGTGCCTCGCTGATTTTTTGGAGGATTAGTGAGCGTCCGCGGAATTTTGGAGTTGCCGCCGTTCAAACGAACGGCGTCGTTAGTTTTTTTAGCGCCCGGATTCTGTTTGCGCCTTGTCGTTGTCCACGCAACGCTATACGCCAGCAGTCTCCTTTTCGCGATCTGATTCTCGGCTCTGTTCTCGTTTGGGTAACCAGCCACGGATCATGGCGAGCGCACTGTTCAGCGATTTCGCGTCTGACCCGGAGACACCGGATACCGGAGCTCCTTTGCGGTGGCTAATGTGGTTTTCCGCCGGGAGGTTGCGAATGCCCCAGAGGGCGATGCCTGCCGCAGCTGAGTAGGACGGATCGTTTGTGCCCTCAGGCATTCCGTCGAGCCCGCGCGGCGTCGCCAGTCGAACTTTTCGCTGGAAGATGTACTTGGCGATATTCAGGAAGCCTTCCAGCTTGGCCCCGCCACCTGTAAACACAATTCGATCGATCGAAACGTCTGCGAGGTGCGGTTCTTCAAGCTTGAGCAGGATCATTCGGAAGAGTTCCGAAACCCTTTCCTTCACGACCTGGCCTACCTCGCGTTTTGAGACGACCAGCGACTGGCTCATCGTCGTCGGGTGAAGTGTGATCTCCTCCGACATCCCGGCCAGTTCAGGAGCTGCCGTCCCGTGTTCGATCTTGAGTCGTTCGGCCGAGTCGAAGTCGATTGCGAAGGCGATGCTCAAATCGTTCGAGAACTGGAACCCTCCCACGGGGATGACCGCCGTGTGTATTACCGTTCCATCGTGGTAGACAGCGATATCCGAGGTGCCGCCGCCGACGTCGATCAGGACGGTGCCCTCTTCTCGCTCGTCAGCAGTCAGCACTGCGTCCGCGGTGGCCACTGGCTCGACAACCATCGAGGAGATTCGCACGCCGGCATCGGACACGGCGTTGTGGAGTTCGGTGATTTTCGAAACCGAGCCGGTGATCACGTGACTCTCGACGTGAAGTTCTCCCGTGTGCATCCCGAGCGGGTTTCTCACACCGTGCAGCCCATCCAGGGCGTAGCTACGGGGGATTACATGCAGCAGCTTTCGATCATCGGCAAGATCAAATCTGCCGGCGGCCTTCTTGGCTGCGGAAAGGTCGAGGTCTGTAACGGCGCGCATGCCGTCGGCCCGTGGGACGTTGACCCAGGTGTTTTTCGATTCAACGTGAGTGCCGGTAAGTCCGACGTATGCGGCGGTAATTCCAACATCGGCGTCTGCGGCTGCAACTGCCGTCGATTCACGAATCGCAGCCGTGACGGCATGCGAATTGGCTACAACGCCCTTGCTCATGCCGCTGCACGGCACGACACCGATTCCGGCCACTTCCACACGGTGGTCGGCGCGCCTGCGGGTAATGATTGTGCATACCTTTGTGGTGCCAATGTCGATAGCTACTCTGAAATCTTCTTGCATCGTGATGGTCTCCTGGTCGGGCAGTATTGGGTCAGGTCGGCGTTTTAGGCCAGGCGGGCGGGATTAACGGAATAGCCGTGGCGGATCTGGTGGTTCAGCCCGAGTTATCAAACGGGCACCGGGCGATATAGCCGAACGCGGCCAGTGAATAATGGGAATATTGGGAATGACGGGAATAACGGGGGCGCGGGTTACACGTGGGGCGCGGAAGATGGTCATATCCGTTCTGCCACCCTCAGCTTGGCGCTGCGTGCGCGCCGGTTGGAGTCGACCTCCGCTTCGGTCGGGACGATCGGGCGCTTTGTGATGACCTTTACCGTGGCGAGGTGATCGCACCCGCATACCGGCGTACCCGGGGGGCAAATGCAGTCGGAAGCCTGCTTGCGGATGAAGTTCTTGACGATGCGGTCTTCGAGCGAGTGGTATGAAATAACGGCCAGCCGCCCACTCTGGCCCAGCAGCGACACTGCCTGCTCAAGTGCGGTTTCAAGCGCCGAAAGTTCGTCGTTCACAGCGATTCGTATTGCCTGGAACGTTCGAGTAGCGGGGTTCGTCCGCCGTCCCCGGCGAGGGTTCACCTTCCCTATCAACTCCGCCAGTTCAAGCGATGTGCTGATCGGACGGTTCCGGACGATGGCCCGGGCGATGCGGCGCGCTGCCCGGTCTTCGCCGAGATGGAAGATCAGATCGGCCAGTTCCGATTCTGCGTAATCGTTGACGATGTCCGAAGCGGTGAGTTGCTGGTCGAAGCTGAACCGCATGTCGAGCGGGTCGGCCCGGCGGAAGCTGAAACCCCGGTCCTCACGGTCCAACTGGAGTGAGGAGACGCCCAGGTCGAAAAGAATTCCGTGCACCGGCACGAACTCGTAGCGGAGTGCGGTTGCCCGAATGTCTCGAAAGTTCACATTAAGCGCAAGGAACGTTCCGCCCCCTCCGGCCAGCCTTTCGGTCGCGACAGCGACGGCCTCAGGGTCGGCGTCAAGGCCGAGCACCTGGCCCCCGGGATCGGCGGCAGAAAGAATCGACTTGGAATGCCCGCCCTCACCGAGGGTCGCATCGATGTAGCGACCGCCGGGCTGGACGTTTAGCGCCCCTAAAACTTCTGGAGTCATTACCGGCGTGTGGTGGAGTTCGATGCCCATGAGGATCACCCGCCCGTCTCCACATCATTTTGTCGGATGACGATTTGCGTAAGCTCGGGCTGAGGAGCCACGTGTGGGGCGCGCTCTGCGATATCGGTCGCCTCGGTGTCGAGCGTCCGTCGCTCCTCCGACCATGCTCCCGCAGACCAGATTTCGATAAACCTGCCGGTGCCGACGATGATCACGTCCTCGCCAAGCCCCGCATACTCACGGAGCTGCAACGGCACGACGACCCGACCGCTGCGATCAAGTGTCCCGACATAGGCACCCGAAAAAGTGAGGCGGGCGAGTTTCCGGGAACTCGAAGAATTATTCGGCTGCTGCGCAATGTCGCTTGCGGCCCGTTCCCATTCTTCGGGCGTGTAAACAACGACGCAATTGTCGTACGCCCGGCCGAGGACGATGCCGTCGATGAACGCCATTTTAAAGCGCGCGGGAATAGCGACCCTGCCCTGAGGATCGATTCGGTGCTCGTATTCGCCGGCAAAGATCACTTGGTTTTTCCGGTACAGGGCGAGGGAGCGCGAAATGGCGTTTGACCCTTTCTGCCCCAATACGCGACAAAGTGTGCCAGATTGCCACTTCCAGCGCCAATATAATCCGGGCGCGTTTTCGGCGCTAATTGCATGTGACGAACGTACTCGGAAGCGTGCTAGCATCCCGGGAGTCGAGTTCGTACGTTCGTACTCCAAGTTCAACGACCAGTATGTTGGTACGTTCGTACTCTCCAGGTCATGGGCCGGAAGTCCTGAGTTTTCGGGCGAGGGTCCTGGCGAATTTCCGGGTGCATCGGTAACAGGAGCTGACGTTGGTAATCAGGTATGCGGTGCTGACAAGCAGCGATACAGGTTCGGTCGGGAAACGGGTCGATACCAGCGGCGATGCCATAGTCGAAATCATGAGCGGGGCAGGCCATAAAATGGTCGAGCGCGTCATTCTTCCAGACGATTTCGAGAGGCTGTCGGAACAGATCGCGACATGGTGCGACTCGGGCGATATCGACCTGGTCCTGACCACCGGCGGAACGGGTCTGTCGTCACGCGACGTAATGCCGGAAGTTACCAGGAGACTGATCGACCTTGAGATTCCCGGAGTGGCCGAAGCGATGAGGGCCGAGTCGTTAAAAGTCACCCGAATGGCGATGATCTCAAGGGCCATGACCGGGGCCAGGGGGTCGACGCTGATCATTAACCTGCCCGGCAGCACCGGTGGCGTCAGGGATAACCTGGGAGTGGTGCTACCAGTGATCGGTCATGCCGTCGAGGTGCTGCAGGACCGGCAGACGGGTAGTCATCCGAACTGAAAAACTATCTCAAGGACCTCCTCTCCCCGAGGAAACGGGTGCACGATTGCGGGCGCGGGAGAGGGGGAACGTTCCTTAGTCGGCAACACGCTTTCGATAGCCTCTACACCAGCATCGACTACATTCCCCTCAACCTGAACTACTCTCCGGGGACAGGGAATTAACCACGCTCCCCGCCACTCCGCACTGAGTGAACAATCCAGCACCTGATGAAAATATCGATAGTCACCCTGTTCCCGGAAATGTTCGGCGGTCCACTCACCACCAGCATCGTTGGGCGGGCAGTGAAATCCGGTCGGGTTGAGATCGAGTTTGTCCAGATACGCGATTTCGCGCTGGACGACCGGGGCACCGTCGACGCACCGCCGTTTGGTGGCGGCGCGGGAATGGTCCTGCAGGCAGGCCCGTTGGTGAGCGCGGTCGATTCGGTTGCGAACGCTTCGTCCGGCTCATCGAAACCCCATGTCATCTTAATGTCGGCCCAGGGCAGACCTCTCACCCACCGGCGCGCCGCTGAAATTTCTCAAATGGAAGCGATAACCCTGGTGTGCGGCCACTACGAAGGCGTCGACGAGCGGTTTATCGAGTTGCGGGTCGATGAAGAGATCTCCATAGGTGACTTCGTGATGACCGGTGGAGAAATTCCGGCGATGGCACTGACAGACGCCGTCGTGCGGCTCATCCCGGGCGTACTTGGCGACGCCGGTTCATCGGAGCACGACTCTTTCGCCCGCGGCACGGAGTCGCTGCTTGAGGGCCCGGTCTACACCCGCCCGGCCAGATTCCAGGGGTTGAACGTGCCGGAAGTGCTGCTGAGTGGCGATCACGCAAAGGTCGAGGCATGGCGACGGCGGCAGGCCCTGCGGCGCACTGAAGAGCGGCGTCCGGACCTGCTAAGGGGCTGGCCGCCAGAAGATTAGTCTGTTTGTAACCGTCTCGCCTCGGGCGCACCTGAATCTTGCCAGGGGCTGTCGGCGTGGTCGGTGGCCGGGAGGAGAATATCTGTGGACAGGACGGTTGCTGGCCGGCCCGGACCAGATATACACTTGTAGTGCTGCACCGAAATAAAGATCGGTCGCACCGACCCGCATTTACACATTGGCGCCTGAAGGCGTCTTTTCGCGACGAAAGAATTTTGCTATGGACGCCGCATCACTGATTGAGCTAAAGACGCTCGACCACATCGATGACTTTCAGCCCGGTGACACGGTAACCGTAAATCTCCGGATCGTTGAGGGCGACCGCCAGCGTATCCAGGCTTTCCAGGGCAACATCATCTCCGGTCGATACACGGCCTCGAAGATTCCGGCACCCGGTGATACTTTCATCGTCCGGCGTGTGTCATACGGCGTTGGAGTGGAACGGATCATTCCGTTCCACTCGCCAAACCTGGATTCGCTCAAGGTGAGCCGTCGGGGCAAGGTCCGGCGATCACGCCTCTACTACCTGCGGGGCCTGACCGGCAAAAAGGCCCGCATCAAGGAACGCCGATAGTCGCCAAACGATGCCGAATCTGTAAGCCCTCTCCAGCACGGGAGAGGGCTTTTTGTTTGCGCGCGGCCTGTTGCTTCCAGTGCCGGTCATTCTTCCAGCTTCACCCGGCGCGGCACATAATTGCCCAGAACACCCGACAAGGCCGATTTACACCGGGCCACGCGACAACAACTTCCTGGAGACGATATTGCAGTTCGCTGAGGTAGCCGTCGACTTTCCCGACGACCGCTTGCGCACATTTACCTACTCCGTTCCCGAAGGCATGGGCATCGTTGCTGGCGATCTTGTCCGGGTGCCGTTCGGACCGAGAACGTTGCAGGGTGTTGTTTTCGAACTTCCCGATGTGCCCCTGACAGAACTGGACAAAATTCGCCAGGTCACCGCCCGGACGGTCGATGGTCCGTTTATTGCGGAACACATGTTGCGGGTCGCACGCTGGGTCGCGGGCCACTACCGCACGAGCCTGTTCACGGCCTGCTCGCTGCTGCTGCCCCCCGGTGCATCGTCGCGACTGCGGACATGGCTCACATCCGCCGAGAGGCCTCTGACCGGCGAAACGTCTGTGTCTGGCGAAACGCCCGAGGTCAGCAGCAATAATTTTGCGTTATCCCGCAGGGAGCAGCAGGCAATCGATCATGTCCGGGAGGGTGGGAGATTATCCAAATCCCGAGTAGCGCGGAGTCTCGGTCTCGGCGGGACTGCAATCGTCGACCGCCTGGTCCGGCGCGGCGCACTGCTTGCAGAATCAGTGTGGGAGAAGCCGCGCGTATCGGCCGTGTTCACGAAAAAAATCGAGCTGGCTGCTCCCCCGCACGTCGTCAGTCGGCTTATCGAACTGCACAATGCCAAACCCACCAGAGCCACCAAATCCAAACGTTCGTCGCAGCGCCGCGGAGAACTGCTCAAGTGGTTTCAGTCGGGCCACACGGCTGCGACCAAAAAAACCCTGAACGAGCAGTTCGGTGCCGCTGCTGTCAAATGGGCATTCGGCGAAACCCTCCTGGAGACTCAAAAGATCCGGAGGGACCGCGACCCGCTGGCCGAATACTTTTTCCAGCAGGAGTTCGCCCATACCCCCACAGACCCGCAGAAAATCGCCATTGATGCGATCGTTGGTCAGGTCCTGGCCGCTGGGCCTTCAGATAACTTGAATGAACGACAGTTCCTTTTGCATGGCGTTACCGGTTCTGGCAAGACCGAGGTTTACCTCCAGGCGATAGCGGCATGTATCGCGGCGGGTAAAAGCGCCATTTATCTTGTACCGGAAATAGCCCTGACCCCGCAAACCCTCCAGCGAATTGCCGCCCGGTTTCCGGGGAAGGTCGCCATGCTCCACTCAGGCCTGACCGTCGGTCAGCGATACGACCAGTGGTGGAGGGTCAAGAACGGCGACTTTCCAATCGTCCTCGGCTCGCGTGGCGCCATCTTTGCCCCAGTCGAGGATATTGGCCTCATCGTCATTGACGAAGAGCACGAGTGGACTTACAAACAGGGCGACCAAGCACCCCGGTATCACGCACGCGCCGTGGCAGAACGCATTTCAGCAGAGACCGGTGCTACGCTCGTGATAGGCAGCGCGACGCCCGAGATAACAAGTTATCGAGCCGCCAAATCGGGACGTTACCAACTGCTCGAACTGCCAGACCGAGTCGGACACACCGGGCGCAGTTCCAATGTCGGGCGCAGTCGCGCCAGCTGGCGCGCACCCGCGATGCCGGCGGTCCAGATTGTCGACATGCGCGATGAGCACGCCGACGGCCACTTCGAAATGCTGAGCCGGACCCTGATCGACTCGATGCGAGACGCGCTGGCCGACGGTGGAAGGGTGATTCTGTTCATCAACCGCCGCGGCACCGCCTCGTTCGTACAGTGTGTCGAGTGTGGCAACGTCCGCCAGTGCCGCCGCTGTGACACGGCCCTCACGTACCACCGCACCCCGCAGGGGCCCAGCACCCCGCAGGGGAAAACTGCTTCACGTGCCCGAAAAGGAAAACTGGTTTGCCACTATTGCAACTATACGGTCGGGGCAGGCAGGGCGTGCCCAACATGTGGCGGGAAACAGATGCACCGGTCGTCCCCCGGCACGGAAATGGCCGCACGGACCGTCGGTCAGTACTTCCCTGGCATCGAGGTAATCAGGTGGGACTCAGATTCTGCACGGACCGCCGCCGACCACAAACGGATCATGGACGAGTTTGTGTCAGGTTCCGCAAAAGTCCTTGTAGGTACCCAAATGGTCGCAAAAGGGCTCGATATTCCAAGCGTAACTCTGGTGGGCGTCATATCGGCGGATACCGGTCTTGCGGCACCGGATTTCCGAGCCGCTGAGCGTGCATTCCAGGTGTTGGCACAGGTAGTCGGGCGTACCGGCCGGGGGACATGGGGAGGTCGTGCCGTGATCCAGACTTTTAATCCCGACCACTACGCCATACGGGCTGCGGCAGATCATGACTACGCGTTGTTTTACGACACGGAAATTCGATTGCGCGCCGCACAGGCCAACCCACCGTTCACAAATATGATCAAGCTGATGCATTCGACTAGAAACGCCGGAGTGGCCCGGACGGAAGCTGACCGCCTTGCGACTGAACTCAACGCCGCTCGGGAAACCCACGGTGAAACATCGATTGAAGTTATCGGCCCGACGCCCGCGTATCCGCTCAAAGTGAGGAACCTGTACCGCTGGCAAATATTGCTGAAGGGCCCCCACCCTGCGAGACTTCTTGAGATCGTGCCGACAGGGGCGCTTTGGACGGTTGATGTCGATCCGGGGTCGCTCGGATGATCGGCGCCACCCGGAGCAACAAGCGCCAGGCGTGCCGAAATTGAAAACACGGCCGGGATAGGCCAGAGCAGAAAGACCAGCGATTGGCTATCAGGCGAATCAGGGTATTTCCCGATCCGATTCTGCGTAAGAAATGCAGGGTAGTCCGCCGCGTCGACGACAGGGTGCGCGTTCTCGCCGCCGACATGATCGAGACCCTCGACGGCGCGGGCGGGATAGGGCTCGCGGCCAACCAGGTCGGCGCGCTCCAGCGGGTTGTGACTATCCACCTGCCGGGAGACGAATCGGCGATTGTGCTCGTCAACCCGGAGGTCAGGGAAACCGAGGGTGAGCGCGAGATAATCGAAGGCTGCCTGTCATTCCCCGGTTACGAAGGTCTGGTGAAGCGCTCGGTGAGCGTGAAGGCGAGGTGGCTCGATGAAAACGGCTCCAAAATGAAGGTGACGGCCGAAGAGCTTTTCGCACAGGCCATTGAGCACGAAATCGATCACCTGAACGGAATCCTGTTCGTCGACCACCTGTTGGCGCACGAAAAACTTGTAGCGGCAGGTACGCTCGAAAGGGAAGACGAGCCGCACATGCACGACGTCGAGCTTGAGGTCCACGCCGACCACAGTGATGACGCCATTGACGACGAACGAAATGAACCGGACGAATCGGACGTCGAGATCGTGCAAAGCACAATAAAATTCAGCGACCTGTACTCAGATTCTTCGATTTCTCAAATGCATTACGACCTCCGCAGTGCCGGATACGTGATCGACGACCCCGACCCCGACCCTGGTCCTGGCCGCCAGCGTCACAACGGCGACGGCCAGAACCGCGTCGAGTCAGACGACCCTCACCTGAATGGCGGCGTGTTGCTCGATCCGGAACGCAGAAATTGACCGGCTAATCTGGAACGGCAAAATACGCGAATAGTGGCTTGATTTATTACCAAAACGCGGGCGTTGCCGCACGACGAATCCACACTGGGCCGGTGCTATACTTTTCGCTGGCCTGAAACGCTCTTGCGATTTCAGCCGTATTTCACACTTGAACCGATGCCGGGTTCCAATCAATTCGGGTCGGCGTCGGGGGTACGTCCTGGCAACATCGTGGCGGCACCAGATCGGTGATCGACCGCCAGAAGAGATCACATAGACGCGCCGCCTTTGCGGCGCGTTTCGCGTAAGAGTCCGGATTATTGAATAGATTCAGAGGCCTCGTCCTTGTCGCAATACTAGTCGTCCTTTCGGTGGTCGCACTGGCAATCTCCGAGATTAATATCTTCGGTTTTTCCCGCGGTGGCGACAGTGCCCTTGGCCTGACGCTCGGACTCGACCTTGAGGGCGGGACTCATCTGGTCTACCGTGCCGTGCCCGAGGACGGACGGCAGCCGACACAGGAAGATATGGAAGGCGTCCGCAACATCATCGACAGGCGGGTTAACGAGTTCGGTGTGAGCGAGGCCAGTGTTCAACTGCTCGGCGGCAGCGCCGGGACCGTTCCCGACCGGGTGCTGGTCCAGATCCCCGGCCAGACCGGTGCAGCGATCACGCTGAATTTTGGAGCGGATACCGTTTCTGCCAGGACTCTCGAAGCGTTTTTTCACGATAACCTCGACCGGCCTGATGCCAAAGTGAAGCAGAACGAAAACCGTTCGCTCACTGTTCAACTGGACAAGATCCGTGCTGAGGTAGTCGACAGGAATGGCAACGTTATTACGCCCTCAGAAGCGGATGCATGGCGGGAAGCCATTATCGACTGGTTCCCGGTGGCCCTGCAGGTTGGCTATATCTTGCCCGATATCATTCCGCCCGCCGAGGGCGACGACACAGCAGTTGATCCCGTGACTGCCGAAGTAGGGACGCTTCCCACGCTCGAAGATGTTCAGGCTGCTTTCGCATCGGTTGGGCGCAGCGATGCCGACATCGACCAGGTCGAGGCTGTAGATGGTCTATTCTCGATCCTTCTAAAGGGGATTGACACCCGCACGACTGATGATGAAGGCAACCCCATCCTGGGCGAAGACCTGCGAATCCTCAATGCACTCCGCGAGATAGGTACCGTCCAGTTCACTTCCCGCCAGGGGGCTCTCACGCAATGGATAATCGGCGGTGGCATTCAAGAAGCGAAGAACCTGATCGGCAAAACGGCCCAGCTTGAGTTCCGCTACCGTGAATGCGGCGATTTGCTGCCTCCATCCAGCGATATCCCATGGCCCCCGGACGGCCTTTCAGTAGACGAGTGGGCTTCCGCGCGGTGCACCAACCCGGCCTACTTCACCGAATCGGCCACCGAGATCGACGCTGCCGACCTGGACGATGCGTTTCCCGATATCTCGGGAGGCGGAATCCCGAGGCCCGTCGTTACGCTCGTCTTCAATGACGATGGGGCCGATGCGTTCTTCGACGTTACCGACCGTGTCGCACGCCAGGGCGACCGGCTGGCAATTTACCTCGATGGCGAAGAACTGGTGGCGCCGGGGGTCGATCAAGCAGTGGGTGGCATTTCCGGTGGACGGGCAATCATCGAAGGCGGGAGCTTCACTGCGGAGGGAGTCCGAACAATTGCGATTCAGCTCCGTTCCGGTGCGCTGCCTGTCGCCCTTGACCTGATCCAGGAGCGCAATGTCGATGCCGTACTGGGTAAAGAGTCTCTCGAGCGCAGCCTGGTCGCAGGTGGGGTCGGGCTCGTGCTGCTGCTCATGTTCATGATCGCCTACTACAAGATTCCGGGACTCGTGGCGTCCATTGCGCTGATCGCTTATATGGTAATGCTGCTGGCAATCTTCAAAATGATTCCGGTGACCCTCACGCTCTCTGGCGCAGCTGCGGTGATCCTGTCACTCGGTTTCGCCGTTGACGCCAACATCCTGATAGCGGAGCGCACGAAAGAAGAATTGCGATCGGGCAGGAGCTTGCTGGCGGCGATTTCCGCAGGATTCGACAGGGCATGGCCATCGATAAGGGACGGGAACGTCTCGACGATTATCGTCGCCCTCGTGCTTTTCTGGTTCGGGGACCGGTTCAGTACCAGCGTTATGCAAGGATTCGCCCTGACGCTCGCAATCGGCGTGCTACTTAGCATGTTCACCGCATTTTTCGCCAGCAGGCTATTGCTCCGCCTGGTCGCAACGTCGAGGCTTGGAAACAACCTGAACCTCTTCGTGCCAGTGCGTGACCGGGGTCACCAGGACCAGCAGGGCGAACCAGCCGTCGGAGGCAACGCCTGATGGACATCGTCGGAAAGCGTCGGATATTTCTGAGTATTTCGCTAGTGCTGGTCATCCTGTCGGCGGCTGTACTGGTGACTCCCGGGCTGAATCTGGGAATCGACTTCACATCTGGTTCGACCGTTACGTTCCGGTTCGAAGGCGGAGACCCCGGTACCGTAAGAGTTAAGGCCGCCCTCGACCGGGCGGACCACCCCGAAGCCATCGTTCAGGCTACGGGCGACAACCAGTACTTCATTCGCACCGATGATCTCGGGAATACCGGGTTGGATGCCATCACCGACGAGGTGGCATTGATGGTCGAGGCGCCGGCCACTGTGCTGGACACCTCTACCGTGGGTGCGTCGGTCGCCGAAGATACCGTCCGAAACGCCGTCGTAGCCGTGATCGTGGCCGCGGTGTTCGTAATGTTGTACATCATGTATGCGTTTCGCACGGTGCCGTCGTCGTACAAGTACGCCATAGCCGCCATCATTGCGCTCGGGCACGATGTATTGATCGTACTTGGCGTGTTCACCGTACTCGGCATGGTGATCAACGCTGAAGTGAACGCAATCTTTATTGTCGGAATCCTCACGGTCATCGGTTACTCGGTGAACGACACGATCGTGATCTTCGACCGGATACGTGAGAACGTAACGCTCGCGCCGGCACGCGAGTTCCGAAGCACCGTGAACCTGTCTATCAATGAATCGATCACACGGTCCCTCGGCACGAGCCTGACGACGATGACCGTGATCACGGCAATGCTGCTCTTTGGCGGGGCGTCTCTCAGGGACTTTCTGATCGTGTTGCTGGCCGGTGTGATTGTCGGTACTTACAGTTCCATATTCATTGCCGCCCAGGTCCTGGTGCTGTGGGAACATCGAGCGCTCCTGCCCTGGCGACGGACTGCCGTTTCGTCCTGACGACCCGGCATAGAAGTCGCACGCCGGAGTATATTCGACTACCATGCGCCATCTGGGAACCATCCCGGTGTGGATGGTAAGGCGCTTCATTTTAAGGGGATCAGGGAGCCGGACAGGATGCTTATTGGTGCGCATGTTTCCGCAGCGGGTGGAACTTTCAAGGCCGTTGCACGAGCTGAGGAAATAGGGGCAGAGTGTTTCCAGATATTCGCTTCGTCGCCACGGATGTGGTCTGCAAAGCCAATTCCCGAAAAGGTTGCCGAAAAGTACAGGTCGGAGATGGAACGCGCCGGCATGGGGCCGACGGTCCTGCACGGAAAGTACCTCATTGCGCTCGGTTCTCCCGATGCCGAGCTGGTTGCAAAATCCGAAACGGCTCTGCGGGCGGACATGGCAGCGGCCAACATACTGGGAGCACTGGGCGTGATCTTCCACCCGGCGAGCCACCGCGGCCAGGGTTTTGACGCCGTTGTCGACCGGTTTGCGGCATCGGTGCGCAAAGTCCTCGACAGTGAGCCCGGCGATACATTGCTGATGCTCGAAACCAGTGCCGGAGCAGGAGACCACATCGGGTCGTCGTTCGCAGAGCTCGGAACTCTCGTCAGGGCCATCGGCGACGACCGCGTGGCCGTCTGCCTTGACACCCAGCACGTCTGGGCCGCAGGTTACGACATTTCGAGCACCGACACCCTGAACACGGCGATTGACGAATTCGACAGGGAGATAGGCCTGGATCTACTGCGTTCCGTGCACGCTAACGACTCGATGCGGGGCCTCGGCTCGGCGGTCGATCGCCACGACAATATTGGCGAAGGATTTATCGGGGCTGCTGGTTTTGCGACGGTGATGTCGCATGAAGCGTTCAAGGATATCCCGTTCTACCTTGAGGTTCCCGGCACCAACAAAAGCGGCCCCGACCGACCAAACGTCGACGCGTTGAAGAAGATTCGCACGCAAGTCGGAGCCGGGTAAGTCAGCGTTGCGAGTGAGCAGGGACAGTTTTGAGAAACTCGTGCGTGACGCTGTTTCTTCGTTGCCCGACCGGTTCCTGAAGAAGATGGGCAACGTCGGGGTTGTTGTCGCCGACCGCCCGACATACGCTCAGAGGGCCCAGAACGACCTGGGGCCGCAAGACACGCTGTTCGGGCTATACGAAGGAGTGCCGCTGACAGAACGCGGCGCATATGTGCCACCCCTGCCCGACGTTATAACCCTGTTCCAGGAACCGATTGAAGATTCTTGCGATTCGATGGAAAAACTTGAACGGCAGGTGCGAATTACGGTTGCGCACGAAGTGGCCCATTACTTCGGGTTTTCCGACGATGAACTGGCCGACATGGGGATCGGCTGATGCCGGGACCAAGATTAGTGATAGCAGTGTTCGACGGGCTGCAGCCTTCACAGGTATCCCGCGAGCGGATGCCGGTCGTAAGCGGGCTTGCCACCAACGGCGTCAGGTTCCTGCATAACCACGCTGTGTTTCCGACGGTCACCAGGGCCAACTCGGCGACCCTCGTGACCGGCGTGACACCGGGCAAGCATGGCCTTACCGCAAACAAGTCCATCTTTCCCGAGTACTCTAAAACGGTGGTTGTCGATGCTCTCTTTCCGGAACTGGCTGAGATCAACCGACTCACCGGGGGCAGGCTGCTTTTTACGCCCACCATTGGCCAGCTGATGGGCGAGCAGGGTCTCAAATGGGTGTCCGTGGTCGGTGGCACGAGCGGAAACGCGTTCGTCCAGCACCCGAACGCAACTGAATTTGGCGGCGTAGTTATCCACCCCGAGTTCACGAACCCTCCGTTTCATCACACCGAAATCGTAAGCAGATTCGGAGAGTGGCCTGCTAAAGAGGCCCCTGCCGCCGAACTCGTAAAACGGACAGCCGAGGTGGCGATCGAATACGCAGTCCAGGAGCTGGGCCCCGATGTCCTGCTCGTCTGGTTCCCGGAGCCCGACACGTCCCAGCATGCGTTCGGCGTCGATAGCCCCGAAGCACAGGAAATGTATTCAGTGGCCGATGGGCAGCTTGGCCGGGTCCTGGGCGCTGTGCAAGAGCGAGGAGACGAGCCGGATGTCTTCGTTGTGTCGGACCACGGTTATTCGACGATAGATTCAGTGATCGACGTTCACAAAGAACTGGCGAAATCCGGGTTCAGGCCCGATGGCATTGATAGCGGCTCTGGGGGCGGCCCAGATGGCGATAGCGACAGAGTCGTTGTCGCTGAAAACGGCGGTTCGGTGCTGCTGTACGTTCCGGACAATAGCCGGCAGCTGACAGTCCGACTACTGAAATGGCTGTCTGCTCAGCGATGGGTCGGGGCGATCGCAACCGATATGGCAAACCCTGGCATACCCGGCGTTGTTGCGATCAGCGATATTGGACTTGACGGCCAGCGCGCACCGGATATCGCCGTGGCAATGCGGTCCCACGACACGGCTCGACCGGCACCGCATGCGAGAACGGGGGCGTCAGCCGGGGGCAAGCTCGGGGCGGGTTCTCACGGTGGTGGCAGCCCTGGCGAACTCCACAACACGCTTATCGCCAGCGGCCCGTCGTTCAGGTCGGGCCTTGAGTCAAGTTTGCCAAGCGGCAACATCGATATTGCGCCAACAGTCCTTGAGCTGCTCGGCCTTCCTGTTCCCGACCACTTCGATGGTCGCGTGCTCCGGGAGGCACTTCAGAGCCAGGGGTCCCACGCCCGCGCCGTGCCTGGACGGCCGAAGGAATTTCCGTCCACAGCCAAACCAATGAACAGGCCTGCGACGAAACCGGTCATCAAAAAGGTTCGAGTGGATAATACCGAATACCTGTGCTCGTTCGGTTAACTTTGCCCCGCGACAATCAAATACCTGAACCCGGCACCGATTCCGCACCATCCGGTCTGTTATTGGTCATTCACATATGAGAACGTAGTGAAACCGAAAAACGGGTAACCCGAACATGGTCAGTTCAAAACTAGAAAACGAACCGACAGGTAAAAAACTGCCTCGCATCGAGATTCGGATGCTGTCGTTCGACCTGGTTGAACGCGTCGAGATCGCACGTTTATTGACCGACGCCGGGTACTCAGTGCGCAACGAATTGGCGGCCAATTTCGACAGGTTCGAGTCGCGCGTGACGGACGATGACTGGGACGTCATATTCGTGGATGCCCGCGTTCCGTACGATTCTGTGTCCCGTGCCCTTGACCTGGTCCGGGCAATCGGGTCAGACGTCCCTGTTTTCGCCCTGGTCGATTCCCACCAGGAAAACCAGGCTGAGTTGATGGAGCTTGGAATCGCCGACCTTTTCACTTCCGACGACTTACAGCGGCTACCGGGCATCATCACACGAGGACTCGAAGCAAGCGACGATCGGAAAATCGCGATCGAGGCCCGGCGTCTGCAGAACGAAATCGAATTCGCCGGAGACGAGCGGGCGGTCCTCGCGGAGATCGGTCGACTGGTCTCATCGTCCCCGGACATAGGCCAGGTCTACGACCAACTGGTCGAACAGGTCAAGATTTTAATTCCGCTTGAAACGGCTGCGATTGCGGTTGCCGATGTCGCCAGCGACTCCGTCACTATCGAGTACCTGTCAGGCCGGGAACTCCCCGGTTTTGACCGGGGCCGGGTCATGGCAATGTCAGGGTTCACGTCGATAAACCAGCTGCCCCAGTTCGTCTTCGTCTTCGACACCGAATTGATGGAACAGATGCGTACGGAGTTCCCCGGAATCCGGGAACTGCTCAATGCTGGCGTCAGGTCCATAATGGTCGCCCCTCTGGTCCACCGCGATGAAGTAGTTGGGTTTTTTGCGACGGGCACCTCCACCGAGAACGCCTACGAACCTGAACACGTGGCAGCAGTGGAGCAGATAGCGGCGCAGATTTCCGGGGCTCTGGCCAACTCGAGACTGCACATCCACATCAGCCGCATCGCGCGGGAGCGGGAGACCTTGATCCAGATCGGGCGCGATGCGGCCGCAGCGCGCGACCTTCAGAGCCTGTACGGAAGTGTCTTCAAGAACTTGAAAAACCTTCTGCCTGTCGATCGCGGAGTGATCGCGCTGCTAAAGGGCGAAGACGGCAAGTCGTTGGCGATCGAATACGTTGAAGGGCTAGATATAGAAGGCCTCAGGGTGGGCGATAACCTGGAGTTACTCGAATCCTCGACTGCCGTGCTGACCGGGTCTCAACCGGTCACCGTAGACAACGCTGCCAACCGGGAGCCGTTTGATCTGACCGACGGCAAGCTGATTACCGCTGGCCTCCCATCCACCATGAGGACACCGCTCAGGGCACGCGACTCCATAGTCGGTCTGATAGCCGTCAGCGCCCGCGACGACCGGGCCTTCACCCAGGACCACCTTTCTGCGCTGGAACGGGTCTCCATCCAAATATCGCCAGTAATCGAATCGTTTTCGCTGCTCAATCAGGTCCAGAGCCTTGCGGCTGCCGTGGAAACGACATTGGACCTCTTCGCAATCACCGACCTCCAGGGCGTCACCAGCTACCTGAACCCGGCAGGTATCCGGTTGATCGGACTTGAAGAGGGCGCTTCCGGTGTTGGTGTTGACCTGAAAGATTTCATGTCACCTGAACAGGCCGAGATCGTCAGTAGCACCGGACTTGCCCAGGCCTCTGAGACAGGCGGTTGGCAAACCGAGATTTCGATAACCCCGCGAAATTCGGAGAGGCCAATCCCCGTGGAATTGCTGCTCGTTCCAGTCAGGAACCCGAGCGGGGGCCCGGGCAGAGAAGTGACGACTGTGAACGTGTTTATGCGCGATCTTCGAGACCGCGAGGCCCTCCAGGTCGAACGCCGGGAGTTCGTCTTGACCGTGTCGCATGAACTGCAAACTCCGTTGACCAGCATGAAGATGTATGCCGACATGCTCGGCGAAGGGGATGCGGGTGAGCTTACGGATCAACAGCAAAGACTGGTAAATAATCTAAAATCCACCGTCGACCGATTGTCTCGGATGGTCGACGATTTAAACGCCGTGTCGTTGCTTGAAGCCGGACGGTTCAACCTGCGCACCGAGAGGTTTGATCTCGATGACCTGGTCATCTCGGCGATCGAGATTTCGGAACCGGCCTTTGCAGATCGCGGCATGCGCGCGCGGATGGTGCAGCCGGGTGCCGCAGTCACCGTCAATGCCGACCGTGAACGGACGCTTCAAGTAATGGTCAACCTCCTGAATAATGCGGCCAAATATGCCGAGGCCGACACCGAAACAGTAGTTACCGTTTCAGTAATTGGCAGCGAAGTCAAAGTCGAAGTTGCCAACAAAGGCCCGGGAATCGCCGAGGAAGACCTGCAGGCGGTGTTCGAAAGCTTCTATCGAAGTGAAAGTGCGCGCGTTTCCAGGATTCCCGGCTCGGGGCTGGGGCTTTCGATTGCCCGCGGGTTCGTTGAAGCCCAGGGCGGAAAAATCTGGGCGGAGAGCACGTTGGGCGAAGGCAGCACATTCATATTTACGTTGCCCCTGGCAACCGGGTGAAAATTCCTACCTCCTTTCCAGTTAGGGGTTGGGTCGAACCCAGCTAACGCAAACCACCCTGCGACCAGGCCCGGCCTGCACGCCTGGCGACGAACGTCCAGCAAAATCAGGAAAGAGGGCTGAACGAGAACGGCAAAAATATCGTGTTTTCCTGGTGCAGCGGTGCCGGACCACCCGGGGCCGGCCAGATTTTCCGTTCCATCATTTCCGCCCGAACCCGTGCCCGCTCCTCAAGCGACGGGTAAGCCCACATATGCGCCCATTTGTTCAGGTCCCCGATCTCCGTGTACCACGCCCCGATGAACGACGAATGCTTCCGGCGCTCGTCGATCGCTTTTGACCACGCATCGATCACTTTCGGAATATCCCCCGCCGCATACATGTAGGTCCGAAGCTCGTAAAACGGCCCCTGTTCGCCCGAGATCGACTCGTCGTTGAACGGCGACGGAACGTAGATCTCCGTATTCTGACCCGCCAGCAAAGGCGCCGTTGGCGGCGGCCAGGAATCTAAACTCGACACCTTCTCCCGCACCTCAGTCCGCTCCTGCAGGTCCCTGTATGGCCAGATGTGCAACGCCTGGTTCAACTGCCCGAACTCGGAATACCAGTAACCGAAAAGCGGCGAGTGGTTCAGCCGCCCCGCCCCCAGCGACTTCTCCAGAATCGAGTCATACTGCCCCAGAGTCCTCGGCTTCAGGTCATACGTCCGAAACTCGTAGATCATGAATTTTTCCTTGCAGGGAACCTGGATGATGGTGATAACCGGTTCGTGTCCGGGCGAAAAATTGCGATTTGCAGCGGGAGAATAGCACCATCTATCGGCCAGAGTATTTAATTCATGCACCATGCCGGTTACGAGACTCTCGCCCGTCAATCGGTTGGAGATACGTAATGAGGCCGCGTATGGCATACGATATTTCTGGCTGGCAAACTATGTTCGGTAATTACGCAGGCTTTGCCCAATGCAACCAGATGATGCTTGAGACATGTCGCACGTAGTGATCCTGATTCGGAACCAATGCGAGATTACGCTCTTAGATTCGATACATCGAAATTCAAAGACCTAGATTCGTATGCCCTGCTTGCACGTCAGGATTACAACCTGACAAACCATTCCAATTGGTTCGGTGAGTTTCGATCAGGAATGGCAGGATTTTGGGGACGCTTACACGGCGTTGCGTCTAATTTTGCCGATGTTCATTCATGGGGTCGCATTCATATCAATAGGGCAGAGTCCCTTATTGCTTCGACGTTTTTCAACATGGACTCTGCCATTGAATGTTTGGCCTACTCCTTGAACGCTTTGGGCTACGCCGCACTACCGCATAGTTTTTGGAACATCAACGACCCACAAGTACTAAAAAACATCTCACCACTTGCGTTTTTCGGGGACAACCAGATCAAGCCCAAGATTGTGGCTGAAGGGGTAGAAACCATATTTCCAACAATTGTCGAAACTTGGTCACGGCACCGTGAGAGTTTGTTCGACGTCATTGTTGCCCACCACGACGCGTCGAAACACAGGAAATCCGTGTTTGTTGGTGGGCAAGTGCGTACGGACCCCCCACAAGATCTACTCGATCAATTGGGTATCAAACGCGGTTCTTCTGAACAGTTTGTCGTCGCTCCAATGGCGGAAATCCTGCTAAAGCAAGACCCGAAGGATACCGGCACGATTGCGATACCCCAACAACCACGAACGCTCGAACTACTTGCAAGTGAGTTCGTAGATTTCATCTCTGAGTCTGGCGCTGCAGCGTTGACCGACGCGAAAGCCAACATTTTCCTTAACGAGTCCGAACTCAGGGAGTGAACCGGTAGGTAATTGAACCGCGGGCGGTGGTTGGGGATCATAACTTCAAACTGACGCTAAGCCAACCCAGCCAGATTGACTCCGAATACCGTGACGGATTTGCCTGGGCGCCGTTCATCCACAATCTTGACTGCCTTTGTGTCCATCATAAAGAAGTAACAACTCCAACCCGATCAAACAAAGTTCGCTCGCGTCAACACACACCGTCAGGAAATCACCCTGGGCCGGATGCATCTCGCAGACCCACCGACTGACGGACCGCCCGGCGCAAAAATAAAAACCCGTTTCGGCGCGGCCACGTTTACAATCGAGCACCGTGGTCCAGCAGTTGGGGATCCAGAAGCCATCAGCAAGCGGCCAACGGTCCAGGGCACGACACAGGCACGCCGCGCACACAGTTGGCCTCACCGCGAGGAATGTCCGCATGGTCCTCAGCGACCGTTCAATAAAAGAAGCGATCGAAGCCGGAACGATCAGGATTGAGCCCTACTCGCCCCGGGACGTCCAGCCTGCCAGCGTCGATTTTCACCTGGCGAACAAAATCCTTGTGTTCCGCAACTCCACCCTGCCGTACATCGACCTGAAGAAAGATGTGCCTGACCTGACCGACGAAGTGACGATTGCCGACGATGAACCGTTCATGCTGCACCCGGGCGAGTTCGTTCTCGGCAGCACGCTGGAAAAACTGACCTTGCCGAACGACGTGGTGGCACGGATCGAGGGCAAGAGTTCGCTGGGCCGGCTTGGACTGATGATCCATTCGACGGCCGGTTTTATCGACCCGGGCTGGTCGGGGAACCTGACTCTCGAGCTTACGAACGTCTCACGGCTGCCGATCACCTTGTATTCGGGAATGCGAATCGGCCAGATTTCTTTTCAGCAAACGACGACCGAGGTCGACCGCCCCTACGGCTCGAAGGAACTGAACAGCCGGTACCAGGGTCAGGCATCGCCGACCGCCAGCCGGGCCCACCTCGATTTCGATAGCCAAATCAAGCGGTCGTAGACCGGCAGACCTGTCTTGCGAATCAATCCACTCGATCGAGCACTTGAACTGGCCGAAAAGGCGAAGGGCGGCGTCGCGCCGCGTCCGCCGGTCGGGGCCGTCGTTGTGCTGGATGGCGAAATCGTCGGCGAAGGCTCGACCGCACCCAGGCCTGGCCGACATGCCGAAACCGTCGCCCTCGACCATGCGGGTGGCCTCGCAAAGGGTGCAGCTCTTTACTGCACACTCGAACCCCATTCGTTTCAGGGCGCTACCCCGCCCTGTACCGACGCCATTATCAAGGCCGGCATAAGCAGCGTGGTTTCGCCACTTGAAGACCCGAACCCGCGGGTTTCTGGGAATGGTTTTCGGCAGCTGAAAACCGCGGGTATCGAAGTGGTCCGTGAATCGACAGAGGAGCAAGGGATTCGCGCTGAACTTCTAATTGAGGGGTTTGCACACCACCTGAAAAAACGCCGGCCACTGGTGACGCTGAAAATCGCTTCGAGTCTTGATGGAAGAATCGCCACACGCACGGGCGAATCGCAGTGGATCACAGGTGAGGCTTCGAGGGTGCGCGTTCACGAGATGCGGCGACAGGCCGACGCCGTCATTACCGGGATTGGCACCGTGCTTGCCGACGACCCCCGGCTAACCGCACGCGACGTCAATGGTGTAGCGACCGGTCGTCCGCTTCTGCGGGTCGTGGTCGACAGCAATGGCCGAATGCCATCCGATGCAGCCCTGCTCGGCGAACCGGGCGAGGTCCTCTGGGTGGTCGGCGACGATGTGGAAGTCGAACTCGAAAATTTGGCCGACTCGGTAACGGTCCTCAAATCTTCTCGAACAAATGGGAAAATAGACCTGGCGGTGGTGATCGGTGAGCTGGGCACACGTGGTCTGCACAACGTAATGATTGAGGCAGGTGGCGAACTGGCCGGGGCGTTTGTCGAGGGCGGGTTCGTGGACAAAGTAGCTGCTTTTATAGCGCCGAAGATTATCGGAGGTCGTGATGCTCCCGGTCCTATCGCAGGTCCGGAACCGGGTATCACGTCACTCGCAGATGCCCTGACGCTCGAACGGGTCACCCATACCGTCATCGACGGCGATATTCTGGTGGAAGGTTACGTTCGCCAGATCCAGACATAGCCAAGTATTCTGGTGGATCAGTTAGCAGAGCCACACGTTCCTAAAATACAAAACAATGTTTTCTGGAATCATCGAAGAGGTCGGCACCGTCGAATCGTACGACGGAGCAACCCTGGTCGTGGGTGCAAAACAAGTTCTTGACGATCTGAAAGTGTCAGAATCGATTATGGTCGCCGGGGCTTGCCTCACGGTGATTGAACTCTCCGATTCGACCTTCATGGTCGAAACCGTTCCGGAAACCCTTCGTCGCACTAATTTCGGGGAATTGAGACCCGGCGATCACGTCAACCTCGAACGGTCGTTGCGCTACGGAGACCGTGTGGGCGGCCACATGGTGCAGGGTCACGTCGATGGCGTGGGAACGGTGCGGTCGGTGACCGACGACGGCAACTCGAGGATCATCGTGTTCGAAGCAGCGGAGAATATAATTGAGAACGTAGTTGAGAAGGGCTTCATCGCTATCGATGGGGCGAGTCTCACGATAGTCGACCGCAACTCTGATAGTTTCAGCATTGCGATCATTCCGTTTACATTTGATCACACAACGTTCAACGAACGGTCCGAGGGTTCCAGAGTGAACATCGAAACGGATGTCACCGCAAAGTACGTGGCAAATCTTATTGAGCCATATCGGGCCAAACTCGCGAAAAATGACTCTCCAGATAACTCCAAATAACCAGTGACGACTAACCCGCACATCCCCGACACGGTCAATGCTCGAGCAATCGAGTCGGTCGAACGCGCCGTCAAGCATATTAAAAAGGGTGGAATGGTGATTCTGGTCGACGACGAGGACCGTGAGAACGAGGGCGACATGGTGATGGCGGCGGAGCGTGCCACGCCTGAAAACATCACCCTGATGACGATGGAAGCACGGGGGCTGATCTGCACACCGATGCTCGGGGCCGACCTCGACCGACTCGAACTGCCAATGCAGGTGCGTAAAAACACGGCGGAACACCACACGGCTTTCACGGTAACCGTCGATGCAGCGTACGGGATAACGACCGGTATTTCTTCCGCCGACCGGTCTCGCACGATTCAGTTGCTGGTCAACGAAGAAGCGACCACGGCCAACTTCGTACAGCCGGGTCACGTATTCCCCCTCCGCTACGAAGAGGGCGGCGTCCTGGTGAGGGCGGGACATACCGAAGGATCTGTCGATCTGGTCAGGATTTCGGGTCTGCACCCTGCAGCGGTGGTCTGCGAAATTCTGAACGACGATGGCACTATGGCCCGCCGGCCTCAACTCGAGAAAATCGCTAAAAAGCGTGGCATGCCGATCGTCACCATCGCCGATGTCATCGCTTATCGAATGAGCCATGAGAAGCTTGTCGAGCGGGTGGCCGAGGCCCGACTGCCGACCGAGCACGGAGTTTTCACCGCCGTCGCTTACAAGAGTTTGGTCGACCCGGCGGAGCACATTGCGGTTTACATGGGTGAAATTGACGATTCGGAACCCGTTATTGTTCGTGTTGAATCGGAATGTCTCACCGGACATGTTTTTGGCAGCACGCGCTGCGACTGCGGCGATCAGTTGAACATGGCCCTGAAGATAATCGCCGAAAACGGCCGAGGGGTGCTGGTCTACATGCGCCAGGAAGGTCGTGGGATCGGTCTGCTGAACAAGTTGAAGGCCTACGAACTACAGGACCAGGGATTCGACACTGTGGAAGCAAATCTGAAACTGGGCTTCCCGATGGACCTGAGACGCTACGGAGTCGGCGCACAGATTCTCCTTGACCTCGGGGTCCGCCGGTTCAAGCTGCTCACAAATAATCCCAAAAAGGTCGTTGGACTCGAAGGGTTTGGGCTGGAACTGATAGAACAGTTGCCCCTTGCCGCGCCGGTGAATGACGAGAACAGGTTTTATCTGAAGACCAAGGCCGAGAAGATGGGTCACACGCTCGACGTCGCCAATGATCCACCCGGTGAAATTTCTCGGGGTTCGCCCGGGGATTTGTCAGCGACTTCATCTGAGGACGATACCTCGCCAGACAGGACGCCCGCACCTGGAACAGCAAACTAGTGCCTCCCCGAACGATTGACCGGCAACTTGATGGCAAAGGGTTGGGTATTGGCGTGGTGGCAGCCCGGTTCAACGGCTACATCACGGACCAGATGCTCAAAATTGCGCTCAAGCGACTGTCGGAGCTGGGCGTTGCCGATGACGATGTTGTTGTGGTGCGCACTCCGGGCGCGTTCGAGCTGCCCCTTGTTGCACGCCGACTTGCCGACCGCGGTGACATCGACGCAGTCATCGCAATCGGTGCGGTCATCCGCGGCGATACCGACCACTACGACCACATCGCCTATGCGGCGTCGGAAGGGATTTCACGGGCTGGCGAAATCACGGGCAAGCCGGTGATATTCGGAGTGCTGACGACAGACAACACCGAACAGGCCGTTGCTCGAATCGGTCATGCTTCCGAATATGCCGAATCCGCCGTGGAAATGGCGAACACAGCGCGACAGATCCACGAGCTTCCGTAACGAGGAGCGAGGGGAGGGTGGTCGTAGTTCTCCCTTCCCTTGACGGGAGGGAATTAACCCAGCCTCCGCAACGTCGTCCCGTTTCGATGTGCCTCATCCTTCGTGCTAGCCTGCTGGTATGACCGATCGCGAAAATCATGGCGCACCAGAGCGCGTAATTTTCCACGTCGATCTCGACGCGTTTTTTGTTGAGGTCGAACGCCAGAACGACGCCACTTTAGTTGGAAAACCGGTCGTCATCGGCGGTCTCGGACCTCGCGGCGTGGTCGCGACCGCGTCCTACGAGGCCCGCAAGTTCGGAGTGCACTCGGCACAGGCAATGGCGGTGGCGCGCCGTCTGTGCCCACAGGCAATTTTCATGCGTGGCAGTCACGGTCTTTACCGCGAGGTGTCGAAAAAATTCATGGATGTCCTTCGCAATTATTCGCCGACGGTTGTTCCGGTGAGCGTCGACGAAGCGTATATGGACATGACGGGAACCGAACGACTGTACGGTCCGCCGATGGACGCAGCCCGCGCGATAACAAAAATGGTGCGTGACGAGTTGGGATTGCCGGCATCGATCGGCATCGGACCCAGCAAGCTGGTCGCAAAGGTTTCGACCGAACATGCCAAGCCCAATGGTATTTTCCAGGTCCGCCAGGACGAAGTCGAAGCGTTTTTTGCGCCGCAGCCGGTCCGCAATCTCCCCGGCATCGGACCAAAAGCTGGCGAGGCACTGGAAAAACTGAATATTTCCACCCTGGGCGAGCTGGTAAATGCCCCGGACGGTCCCTTGCGCCGGGCACTGGGGCCGAACAACGCCGACCACGTAAAACGCCGGGCGAAAGGCATCGATAATGCGCCTCTGCGGGAGCGCGCGAAAGCCAAATCGATCAGTGCGGAAACCACTTTTGATACCGATGTCTCCAGCCGGTCAGAACTGGAAAAAGTCCTGAAACGGCTGAGTGAGCGCGTCGGCACGCGACTGCGAAAATCCGGTCAACTCGCCCGGAACGCGAGCATCAAGCTCCGATACGGCGATTTCACGACAATCACGCGCCAGCGCACGTTCCCGGTACCTGGCGATGGCGACCAGACGATTTACAACGCGGCTCACACCCTGCTTGTCACGGCGATGCGTCAACGGGGAGACGCCATCCGGCTGCTGGGGGTGGCAGTGAGCGGTCTCGGCGAGCAGGCAGCACAGCTGTCATTGATGGATGTGAACCCGACTGCCGAATCCGACACCAGTGCGGCAATCGATGCGATCAGAGACCGGTTCGGCGTTGAATCGATATCACGGGGCTCGGTTTGAGGGAGCCAGGTAGACGAGCGTGTGCGGTCGCTCCTTTTCCCTGGAGGAAGGTCAGGTCGAGGGGGAATTTTTCGACAATGGCGTAAATGTAACCGATCGCGTGTTGTTTATTGAACGGCTTGACCCACCCCAACCCTCCCCCCCTGACGGAAAGGGGTTTGGAAATAGCCTCTATGGGAACTACATCTATCTCCCTCCCAGGCTGGGAAGGAGAACTGCCTGGGCCGGCAACTGGCGAGCTCCTCGACTGCTTACGACGTCTTTCCTTTCCTCTGGGAGAAGATTTAACTTGAGTGGAAAGTTGTCGAATCGGTCGACTCGAACCTGCAAAAATAAATGTGCTCACGGCACTAAAAGTCGCACCCCACCTTGACCGTAACGTCCTGAATGCTTACTGTTGAACGTGCCAGCGGAAGTGGCTCAGTGGTAGAGCATCACCTTGCCAAGGTGAGGGTCGCGAGTTCGAATCTCGTCTTCCGCTCCACGAACAATTCAAGAAGGGATCGTCCAGCCGGGCGATCTCTTTCTTTTTGCCGATGTTTGGGCTGCACTGGTTGAGTTCGTTATTTAGCCAGTGACTCGATTAGCCTGGACGCGATGAGAAATCTGATCGTCGTTTTGTCGAATCAGATAATCAGTCTTATGTCGCCGCATTGACTGTCTGTAACTACCTCTTGGGCAGTAGAGCGCCTGAAGCGGAGAGTCTGCTTGTATTGCAGATCTCGTGAGAGGTCGCACTGGCTTGACCGTTCGGATGCGTCCCGGTGCGATATGTGGGCCCTACTACCCGCATCGGGGTCTTGGGCTGGGATGGCGTCGTTGAATGTTTGGTTCAGCGATCGCTTTTATTGGGTGCCGAGTTGAACTCGTCACCTGGTAATGATCCGGTTTGTTAGTTCGGATCGTTTGGGCCCGTTGCGTTGAACCTGGCGTGAATAAATCACGTTGGTTAATTGCCCCAGGCACGGGAACGGTGAAGGATTTTCGGATCTTTCACCTGGTAGGTCCGATGTGAATCGGACGAGACACGCAGCGGATGAACTTTTTCTCTGGGATTCCACTGCTGGTAAGGCGTCTACCGCTTAGAGGGTTACCGCTTGGTTGTGCGCTGTGGGACTGGCCTCGTCTTTGGTGCACATGTTCAGTTTCAGATGTTTGTGTGATTTTGTCTACGAGCGGATGGCACACGCGATGATTCCGATGGCCGGAAGCGACTCTGTTAGGGAAACCACGGAATGAGGGATAGTGTCGCGAGTTCGATCTGGCCTTCCGCTCCATTTGTAACAAAAAAAGCCGTCGGACGATTTTTCCGAGGGCTTTTTTGATCGCCAAA
>JADFLG010000106.1 GCA_022564545.1 Chloroflexota bacterium
CGTGAGAGTGCCCCTTGCATCACCTAAAATCCCCTCTCCCTGGCAGGGAGTAGGGTTAGGGTGTGGGTCACACTGCGCAACAGGAAAAAGTGCGGGCGTTGACAGGTTTCACCCACCCTACTAACTCCCTCCCTAGCAAGGAGGGAGAAAATCAGCCCCCGGCTGGACGGCACAAAGTGACACAGAAATTAGTTGACCCCGCACCACGCCTTGACCGGGCTGCCATTGCAAAAAGGGCCGCACGCGACCTTGTGGACGGTTCGACCGTTAACCTGGGCATCGGCATTCCGGCTATGTGCGCCAACTTTCTGCCTGTTGGGGTCGAGTTGAGGTACCACGCCGAAAACGGCGTCCTGGGCTTCGAAGACCTCGCTGCCCCGGGGGAAGGCGATCCAGACCTGATGGAAGCCGGTGGAAAGTTTCCGAGGCGTGTGCCGGGGATGGCTTTCTTCGATTCTGTCGAGTCGTTCAGCCTGATCCGCGGCGGTCATATTGATGTGGCGGTACTTGGTGCGTTGCAGGTCTCACGAATTGGCGACCTGGCAAACTGGATGATCCCAAAACGCGGGATAGGCAGCATCGGCGGGGCGATGGACCTTGCCGCGAACGCCAAACGGGTGCTTGTTGCAATGGAGCACACGGCTCGCGGCGATATCGCAAAGATTGTTGACGTATGCACGTTCCCGCTGACGGCGCCGACGTGCGTCGATGAAATAGTCACTGATATTGCGGTGATCGAGGTCGATAAGGACCGCGGACGTCTGATACTCAGGGAAGTCGCCCCCGGCTGGTCGTTCGACGACGTGCAGGCCCGCACCGAAGCCGGGCTTGTGACCGATGGCGAAATCGGGCAAATGACATAACTGGCATAACTGGAATGGCCAGCATGTGATATCTCATTCTGTGGTTTTGGCCCTTTGCCTTCGGGGTGGGTAGACTTGCCGCATGGCGACCAACGACAGGACCGCAGCTCCCGTAACTACCACAAACACGGGATCTGGCGCCCGGGTTCAGTGCGAATCGTTCGACGAGTTCCGCAATTCATTCTTTTATGGCTGTGGCAGGCGGGACGGTCGCTGAATATCCCGAGGAGTACCGAACAGGCCCGTTCGGGAGCTGAGAACGAGCATGCCCAAACCCAACGAGGACGCAAACCCTGAACCCGACTCTGGCGGAGGGCCCGGGCGGGTCCGACCCAGGCAGAACGTGGTTCTGGGCGTCAGTACTGGTTTCCGGAAGCGCTACGAGGCGGTCGGATACTGGACGCTCCTGGCCATAGTCATGGCGCTGGTGATCTGGTTTCTCGTTTCATCGGCCAAAAACAGCGATGATGCCAGGGACGCCGAGGCTACGGTGATCGCAACGCTATTCGTTCCCGAAACCGAAACCGCGGTGGCCGAACAGCTGACGGAAACCGCAAAATAGCGTAGTCGCCGGGCGTGCCCCGGTGTGCCCCGCGGAGCTCGCGCGCCGCCCGAGTGCGGGCCTCGGCACGCCCGGCGGTTAATGCCCACGCCCGGCGACTTACGCATGTAAACTCGAACTATGTTTGAGTCACTTTCCGACAAACTTGGCGGCGTATTCGGCAGGCTGACCAGCAGGGGCAAGCTGTCGGAAAAAGATGTCGACGCGGCGCTGCGTGAGGTCCGGCTGGCGCTGCTCGAGGCCGATGTCGATTTCAAGGTTGCCCGTCAGTTCGTGAAAACGGTCAAGGAGCGCGCAGAGGGCGACAAGATTTTCACGTCGCTCACTCCCGGCCAGTCGGTAGTCCGCATTGTTCGAGAAGAACTGACCGAAATACTGGGCGGCGAAACCGCAGAACTGGCAAGGGCCGACCGGCCACCGAGCGTAATCATGCTGGTTGGTCTGCAGGGCACCGGTAAAACTACCCTTGCCGCAAAGCTCGCTCTCTCGCTCCGCAAAGAGAAGCACACAGTGATGATGGCCGCATGCGACCTGCAACGACCGGCCGCCGTCGACCAGCTCAACCAACTCGGCAAGCAGCTTGATATCGACGTTTACTCAGAGGAACCTTCGAGTTCAACTCCCGTAAAGGTCGCCACGGCGGCGGTAAAAAAGGCAGCAGGTGAGAATATTCATTACCTGATCCTCGACACGGCTGGGCGGCTGGCGATCGACGACACCCTGATGGGTGAACTCGAGGAGATTCGGGACGCCACGTCTCCGGTGGAAACTCTCCTGGTGCTGGATGCGATGACAGGTCAGGATGCGGTGAGGTCGGGCAGCGAGTTTAATTCGCGCATCGGCCTGACCGGCATTGTGCTCACCAAAATGGACGGCGATGCACGCGGCGGTGCCGCACTTTCGATGCGGTCGGTCACGGGAGTGCCCATCAAATACATCTCCATCGGGGAGCGGCCCGATCAGTTCGAGGTTTACCACCCCGATCGCATCGCCTCTCGAATACTCGGCATGGGCGATGTCGAAACGCTGATCGAAAAGGCCGAGATCCAGTTCGATTCAGATCAGGCGCTGGACCTCGAGCGAAAGATCAGGAAGAACCAGTTCGACCTGAACGACATGCTGCAGCAGTTCCAGACGATCAAGAAGATGGGTTCGCTGACCGACGTTCTCGGCATGATTCCGGGCATGGGGGCTCTGCGGGGTAAGTTCAACCCGAAGGACCTCGATGAGCGGCGAATGGCGCAGGTCGAGGCGATCATCTACTCAATGACGGCAGCGGAGCGGCAGGACCCTTCCATTATCAATGGCTCGCGCCGCAAGAGGATTGCCAACGGCTCGGGGAGCTCGCCCGCCCAGGTGAACCAACTCCTTGCCCAATTCAAGCAGATGCAGAAGATGATGAAGAAGATGGCGGGTCCGGGCGGCAAGCGTGCGTTGATGGGGATGATCGGCCGGAACTAGCCTCCAGTTTCAAATCAGGCACCGCTTCCACAGTTGTCGATTACAGTCTTGAGGCCATGCTGCCGCGACGTTGTTAGCTCTGGCCACCGAGGGTTGCGCCGCCAATATCGGGTCGACCGCGCAGGAACTCATCGGCTGCGACCCCCTGGCGGCCCTCCAGCTGGAGACGCGTGATTTCGAGCGGACCGGTGCCGGTGCCGATGAGGAGTTTCCCACCCCGGACAACGACTTTGCCGGGATCGTGACCCAGCCTGTAGTCGGAATCGAGGTCGGGCCGTGATTCAGTCGTGGCCCCGATACCTGCCCCGCTCAAAAGCTCCACATCGAGGATTTTCAGGCCCTTGCCGTTCCAGGAAGTAAATGTGCCGGGCCACGGGTCGTAGGCCCGGACCATGCGGTCGATCTGCTCACCCGATAGTGACCAGTCGATTTCACCATCCGACCGATCGAGAAGTCTTGTGACGGTCGCTTTCGAATCGTCCTGCGGCGTTGGCACGACCGTTCCGTCCTGCAGCCCGGTGAGCACGGCAGGGAGCATGGCGGCCCCTTCCTTAAAGAGCCGGGCCTGCAACTCGGCGGCGCGCTCGCGTCCAGTGAGCCTGACCGGAGGCGACTGTGCGAGGACCGGCCCGGTATCCATCCCTTCATCAAGGAGCATCACGGTCACACCCGTATGCGTCTGTCCATCGAGGATCGCCATGACCACCGGACTCGGCCCGCGGTACATCGGCAGTAGCGACGGGTGGACGTTCACCACCCCCATCGGCGGCACCTTGAGGATGTCTGCGGGAAGAATGCGCCCGTACGCCACTACGACGAAGACGTCGGCGTTGGCGTCGGCCATACGGTCGAGCTCCTGAGCGCTGTTGCGAAATCCAGCCGGTGTAAAGACAGGCAGGCCTTGCTTCTCGGCGAACACTTTGACCGGCGTTTGGGATTTCTCGCGTCCTCGCCCGGCGCGCCGGTCGGGCCGGGTATACACAGCGACCACGTCGTGGCCGGCGGAGATTAGCGCCCCCAGTGAGTCAGCGGCTTCGCGGGGCGAGCCAAAGAAAATGATGCGCATCCCACCACTTTAACCTTGCCGGACAGCACGCGGCGGCGGGCGCGGCGCGCTTAAATCGGTCGCGCGGTCGGGGGCGCATACCGGCTTCCGCGCGCCGACAATTTAGCTCCGCAAACTGGGTCGTGAACGATGTCACAATATCGCGGGGAAAATTGGTCACGAATCCGGGCAAATTGACCCCCTCGTGGGGTTGCATACCTCAACCCATCGCATGGTACGGTTGCCCACAGACCGGCACCACCTCAGGCGACGTCCAGCCGCCGAATCCGTCGGTCAATGTGTTCCACATACAAGAGTGAATTTTCATTAAGCCGGCAGGTCCGGTCCAGAGTGATTTGTGCTCGAAAATAGTGAGGACCTGGCGACGGAAAACGCACGGAAAATATGGTCAGCCGCACTGGGGCAGCTCCAGCTAGAAATCCCCAGGCCAAACTATGAAACATGGTTAAAACCCACTTCAGCAGTGGGATTGACCGGTAATACCCTCTCGATCTCGACGCCGAGTCCTTTCGCAGCCGAAATGCTCGAAAAGCGACTGTCGGGAACTATCCACCGCACGGTGTCGCGTGTGGCGGGACGGAAGCTTGTAGTTGAGTTCAAGGTAGTGGGTGCGAACGGAACCACGCAGCTCGACCCGGTGGACGAAACGAGTGCGGACAGCTCCAGCTCGACTGCCGCACCCGATTCGTCCAACAATGGAATCGACTATGCCAGGTCTTATGCGCTGAAGCCTTCGTTTAATTTCGATACGTTTGTGGTTGGGCCTTCGAACCGTCTTGCCCAGGCCGCGGCGGCAAAGGTCGCCGAGGCACCGGGCAGCGTCTACAACCCGCTTTACATCTATTCAGAGGTAGGCCTTGGCAAGACGCACCTGCTGCACGCTATCGGGCATGTGTTGTGTAAACGCGGGCTCAAGGTCATGTATGTGAGCAGCGAGCGGTTCACCAACGAGTACATCAGCGCGATTCGCGAGGGATCGGCAAACCGGTTCCGAGAGCGATACCGCAGAGCAGACGTGCTGCTTGTCGACGACATCCAGTTCATATCAACGAAACCGCAGACACAGGAAGGCTTCTTCCACACCTTCAACGAGCTGCACTTGGCCGGCAAGCAAATAGTGGTTACCGGAGATGAACCAGCGAGCAAGAGCCTCTTGCAGGAACGTATTCAGTCGCGGCTCGCGGGAGGTCTCGAGGTCGATCTGCAACCGCCCGATTACGAATCGCGTTACGCGATCCTCCAGAGCAAGGCCCCGGACCTCGAACCTGCAGTGCTCGACCAGATTGCACAGCGGGCCCACCAGAACGTCCGCGAACTTGAAGGCGCCCTGAACAGGGTCATCGCCTACTCGCAACTGGTGGGCAGTCCAGTGACGACCGAGCTTTCGGAGCTGGCGTTAAAGAGCCTGCTTGCACAAACGCCAAAGGACGTCACGTCGATCGATGAGGTGTTGTCGGCGATCTCAGAGTTCACAGGCGTCGGTGTGGACAGGATCATCGGGAAACGACGCGATAAGGCTACTGCTGAAGCCCGCCGGATGGCGATGTATATGCTCCGGGAAGAGGCCCACCTGACCTCCACCAGGGTGGGACAGGCGCTTGGCGGCAAAGACCACTCGACGGTTCTCTATGCCCAGAAACGCTTCGAGCAACTACTGGAAACTGACAGCTCGGCTCGTCAGCACCTGGCCGCGGTCCGAGACATAATTATCAGGGCCCGTCGCGTTTCGACCGCGGTCAAGTAGCTTTATTCCGGCGATACCGGCATCGCACCCGGTTCCAGGTCCCAACTGAATATGGCGATCTTTCTTGAGGCCATCGTACGTTTTTAAGACTGTCAGCGCGAAGTGAACAACCACATTCGCGATAGTGACCGAACGGGTCGCAAATGATGAACTGTATTCAGTGATCATCGAAGGCCAACGGCCGATTAGAGATACGCTGTTACACCTGATTGATACTGTGCAGACCAATGCGTCGTGGTGGGATCGCAGCCTGTCTGGCGAAGCTGTTTTTGGCAGGGAGGTTCCTGCCCAGGGCCATCCAGATATTGCCAGCCCTGGAAGCTGCTGATTCTGATGTCGCGGAGTCCGTTGATTCACCGGGCTCCGACGCAGAACTCGAACGCGTTTACGCGTGTCCAACACCCGGCACTGTGGCAAGGTGGCAATGATGCTTACTAAATCTGGTCGTTCGCCGGACGATATGGAGATTCTCTAATTCACAACCACCATGTCGTCTGTGGACCGCATGTTGAATAGCAACCGCTACCCTGATTAATTTAGTGGACAACATCAGCGTTTCCACCGCGATTCTGATGATAACCAGCAGTGGAATTATGGATTTCAGAAATCCGGGATCAAATCGTGAGTGTTTATTTTCGCGTAGCCCACATGCGAGCTGACACCAACTGATTATTTCGACACCAAATGGCAAGTTGCCAACGAATAATCAACAGTCGTCCTATACTCAGATCAAGAGTGTTTTTCACATATCAACATTGATTACTAATAACACGGTTAACTATCAGTAAGAATCTCATGGTCCGGTTTTCCACATGCTCGATTCGGCAGTAATAGAAGTCAGAGCCGGCAATGGCGGTTCCGGAATCGTTGCTTTCATCAGAGAGGCGCTCCTGCCGCGTGGCGGACCTGGTGGTGGCGATGGCGGACATGGTGGCGATGTTGTGCTGATTGCCGACCCTGCGCTTAATACGCTGACGAAATTTCACTGGCAGCCGCATTTCATCGCCAGGAATGGCACCAGGGGCGATGGTCATCACAGAAATGGTGCAAATGGCGATTCAGTCGAAGTGACTGTGCCTGTCGGGACTGAAGTGTGGATCTGGGAAGACGGCGCCGACAAAGAGCTGATCGGCGACCTGAACCAGCCGGGTCAACGGATGATCGTGGCCGAGGGTGGCCGAGGGGGCTGGGGCAACGCACACTTTGTGAGTGCCACGCACCAGGAACCGCTGCTCGCTGAAGCAGGCGAATTTGGAGAGATACGCAAGGTCAGGCTGAATCTGAAGCTGCTGGCTGATGTCGGTCTTATTGGCATGCCGAATGCAGGGAAGTCGAGCATCCTGACTGCAATTAGCGCCGCCCGTCCAAAGGTGGCGGATTATCCGTTCACAACGCTCGAACCTGTCCTGGGTGTTGTCGAGCATGGGCTGCAGGCCTTCGTTGTGGTCGACATCCCTGGTCTGATCGATGGTGCGCATAAAGGCGTTGGGCTTGGCGACGAGTTCCTGAAGCATGTGCAGCGCACGCGCGTGCTCGTACACGTTGTGGACGGCAGTGAGGACGACGTGCCGGGTCGGATCAAGACCATCAACGACGAGATTCGCCAGTTCGATCCGGAACTTGCCAGGCGGCCCCAGATCCTCGCTGTGAACAAACTGGACCTTGACGAGGTATCGGTATTGCTGGACGAGATCAAAGAGAGTTTGAAGGACATGGATGGCCTCCACTCGCAGACTTTTTTCGTTTCGGCGGCAACTTACGAAGGACTGGACGACCTCAAGCAGGCCATGTTCCACAGTCTCCAGGCGGCAAACGAAGAACTTGAACTTGATTCTGGCGCCAAGGTTCCTGAAGAAGAGATCCCGGTGATACGACCGAAAGTGCGCAAATCGACTGATGTCGTTGTCCGTGAGCCAGACGGTGCGCTCCGGATCGTTCACCAGAAGGCGGTGCGCCTTGCCCGGGGCAGCAATCTTGAAACCTGGGAGGCGCGAATCCAGTTCCAGCGCCGGCTGGAACAGTTGAAGGTCACGAAGGCACTCCGGGACGCCGGCATCGAAACCGGGGATACTGTTGTGATCGGCGACTGGGAGTTCGACTGGGATTAGTTTTTCGATGGGCCTGACATGACACTTGACACAGGCGGCGTCACGAGGCGAATTGGCGTGCTCGGCGGCACGTTCGACCCGGTTCACTACGGACACATTGGGATTGCCGAGGCCGTGCGTAGCGAACTTGATCTGGCCGAGGTTTTGTTCGTAGTAGCGGCCGACCAGTGGCTGCGCGAGAGCCCTCCCGTCGCAGGTGCAACTGCCCGGCTCGCTATGGTCGAACTGGCTGTGGCGAACACACGTGGATTTGAGGTTTCGGATGTGGATATCGTCCGGGGCGGGCCGACATATACGTTCGACACGCTTGCCGGTTTGCGTGAACAGCTGGGCGAGGCGGTTGAGTTGTTCCTGATCGTCGGAGCCGACTCTGCGATGTCGATGGACCGCTGGAAACGCGCCGAGACGATCGTGTCGCTCGCTCGGGTAGTCGTGGTCGGACGGCCCGGGCTGGCGTTCGATGGTCGGTCGCTTGCGAAAACACACCCTGCCCGCGGGGCAGTGTATGTTGAAGGGCCGATGGCTGATGTCTCAGCGACCTCGATAAGGGATCTGGTTCGAGCCGATAAATCGATTGCCGGGTTGGTCCCTGGCGAGGTGGCGGACTACATCGAGTCAAACGGTATATATCGCTGACTGGAGAATTTATGGCCGAGGACTCCGATCTCAGAAAAATCGCGGAGCGCCTGTATGAAAGGGCGCTGGAGCTCGATTCGCTGAAGTTCGGGGATTTCACGCTCTCATCGGGTCAAAAGAGCACTTACTACTTCGACGGCCGGATGCTTTCGACCGATCCCGAGGGTGCGGACCTGATCTCTCAGGCGTTTATATCTGCGATTGTCGACGCCGGGGCCGGGGCGTTCGGCGGGCCGACGGTTGCCGCGGTGCCGATCGTGGGTTCGCTGGCACTGCGCGCTCGATTTGATGGCAGGGATTTGACCGGGTTCTTTGTCAGACCCGAGACCAAGGAGTACGGTGCTGGCAGGCAGATCGAGGGCAACCTGAAGCCCGGCATGAAGGTGGCTGCCTTCGACGATACGGTCTCGACCGGTGGGAGCCTGCTGGCAGCGATAGACGCTGTCGAGGCGTTCGGGTGCGAGGTGGTGCTGGTGCTTGCGGTTCTGGACCGTCACCAGGGCGGCGGCGACGAGCTTGAACGTCGTGGCATCCCGTTCTTCAAGCTGTGGGAGTCGACGCCCGAAGGCAAGGTGACCATCGCTGTTTAGGGTGGCCGGGCCATGTTCCGTGAGAGGTCGGGAAGGGTTGGCAGAGTTGGCGTGGCAGTGCGTCTGAGGGGCGGAAGCTCCGCGGGGCACATCAGGGTATGAAAGGGGTTGGTACCGGTGGTATCTGCAGCCGTTTCGCGGTTCGCCTCTAAGCCTGGCGATACACAGGTAATTCGATCTGAGAAAGTCGCCATATTTCTGGTCGCGGCTTCATGCAGTGTCGCCGGAATTCTGTGGGCAGTGTCCTATGGGGTGATATTCGGCTGGGGATTAACCGCCTTCTTGCCTCTCGCATTCACGATCATCGTTGGATCCTCTCTCGCTATCGCCCACCTGACTAAGAATCACGTCATCGCGATCTACGCACAAATCCTGTCTATCACCTTGATCCCTGCTCTCATTCAATGGTCTATTGGTGGTCTGTTTGACTCAGGGATCGTCCTTGCGTGGGCGATACTCGGCCCACTCGGAGCCCTGATGTTCTTCTCTCCAAGGAAGTCAACTCCCTGGTTCCTGCTGTATTTCATCATCCTGTTGATATCGGTAGCGTTTGATGATTATTTCGCCGGGCGAGCCCTCGAAGTCAGCGCAAACACTCGGCGACTCTTCTTCGCCATGAACCTGGGCGCGTCGTCGCTGGTCGTATTCGCCTTCGCCGGTTATTTTGTGACGACTGCCATCACGGAACGGTCGAAAGCGAATCGACTTCTGTTGAACGTTCTGCCAGCGCAGATCGCCGAAACTCTCAAAGACAGCGATGACACTATTGCCCGTCACTACGACTCCGTCAGCGTGTTGTTTGCTGATGTGGTGGGATCGACGCCGTTGTTCGCAGATCTCGAACCGACAGAGGTGGTTGACTGGCTAAACGAAGTCTTCTCGGTTCTCGACGATCTGGTGGACCGACATGGTCTTGAGAAGCTCAGGACTATGGGGGACGGCTACATGGTTGGTTCCGGCGTGCCAGAAACCAGAGACGACCATGCCGGGGCGCTCGTTGATTGTTCTCTCGAGATGGTCAGCGCACTTGAAGCTCTTCCTTCAAGAAACGGACAACGGATGGTGTTCAGATTCGGGATTAACTCCGGCCCTGTTGTGGCAGGAGTGATAGGGAAGTCGAAATTTCACTATGACCTGTGGGGTGACACCGTGAATGTTGCGAGCAGAATGGAGTCGTATGGCGAGGCCAGCCGGATCCATATCTCCCAGAACACATACGAGCTCATCAAGGATGACTTCAAGTGTGTCCCGCGTGGGACGATTTCGATCAAGGGTAAGGGCGAGATGCAGACC
>JADFLG010000107.1 GCA_022564545.1 Chloroflexota bacterium
CCAGTCGCACAGCCTGTTCTAGCTGGCCGAGTTCGACCGCTACAGCGTCGTGCTCCGCGCGCCCGGCTGAGATGGCTCAAATCCTCCATCCCTCCGAGAGAGGCGGGTGCCCATTGGTGGGCGCGAGGGTGGGTGAACCGCCAGAGCCGGAACCAGACAAATCAACCAGCCGAAATCCTCAACTCAGCCAACTCCGACCGACCTCTCAGTAAACGTCGCACGCGGCCTAGGAAACCTCGACTGAAGCGCCCGCCTCTTCGAGCTTGGTCCTGGCAGCCTCGGCATCGTCCTTCGTAACGCCCTCAAGAACCGCCTTCGGAGCGGCCTCGACAAGGTCCTTGGCTTCCTTAAGGCCCAGCGGAGTCAGCTCGCGCACAGCCTTGATTACCGCGATCTTTTTGTCGCCAATATCCTTGAGAACGACATCGAACTCAGTCTTCTCCTCAACTACGGCCGCGCCGCCGTCACCGGCGCCAGGTGCCACGGCAACAGCCACCGGGGCAGCCGCGCTAACACCAAACTCTTCCTCGAGCGCCTTGACAACGTCGGCGAGGTCGAGCACCGACATCCCCTTGATCTCCTCGATCAGTTCCTGTTTACTCAGTGCCATTACCGGTCTCTCCTGTTTCGCCCGGGACCATGCCCCCGGCAACTTACTACTTGTTATCAAAATCAGCCATTGCCCGTAACTTGCGGCCCTGGCTACGCAGCCGAACCTTCCTGCTGGTTGTCCACGTGCCGCTGAAGCACTGTGGCCAGAGCCCTGACAGGGCCACTCATAACCATTACCAGCCCCGTAATCGGACTGTTCATCGAACCGAGCAACTTTGCTATCAACTCGTCTCTCGGAGGAAGCTTTGCAAGGGCCTCGATACGATCTGCCGAAAGCACATCCGAATCCAGCATCCCGCCAATGACCTTCACCGGAAGGTTGTGGTCGGCGGCATACTTCACCAGTGCCCTGGCAGCGCTGGCAGCGTCGCCTTCGGTAACCACAAACCCGATCGGCCCATCCATGACCTCCTTGAGTTCGGGCTTGCCAGCCTCATCGGCAGCAATTCGAGCGAAGGTGTTCTTGACGATCTTGAGCCGCGCACCGTTGTTCCGCAGTTCCCGGCGCAGTCCCGTCATTTGCCCCACGTCGATACCGCGATACTCCGCTGCAATTACAAGCGACGAAGACATGAAGATTTCCTTCATCTCCGCGATCTGTTCGCGTCCCCTGTCAGTTGGCATTCTTCCTGTGGCCTCCGGCTCCGGTCTGCACCCGCACCAATCAAACGCTCAAAAACCCGAACACTGTTACCGGAAAGTCACGTCGACCCAAAAAAGGCCAACAAAAAACCCCGGAACGTCCTCCGGGGCGAAATGCAGCCACTCCATACGGTGACGCTTGCATAATCGGACCTCGGATGGCGCCTGAGCATTAAACCCACCAAAACCGAAAAAAAAGAGGCGGGAACCAACGGTCTGCGGTCGCAGTATTCATTTGTACACAAACATTCTAACCCGACGCGGCTTCAAATAACTATCGAACGCCACACCGAATCAACAAACACATCAGTCAACTATGGCGTGCCCCGCGGAGCCCGCAAATGTCGACCAGGTGCGCCTCGCACGCCCGGGGGCTAGGCCTGGACCATCTTCTCCAACTCGGCCTGGTCGAGCCTGAAAGCTGGCCCCATCGTCGTGCAAAGCGTCACGCTCTTAACGAACGTGCCTTTTACACCGTCGGGCCTGGCCCGGACGATGGTCGAGTAAACACTCGAAAGGTTCTCGAGAATCTGGTTGTCGTCAAAACTGACCGTCCCGATTCTCGCGTGGATATTCGCGCCACGGTCAAGACGGAGCTCGGCCCGGCCCTTCTTGGCGCTCTCGATCGCGCTCTTCACGTTATCCGGCTGAACTACCGTGCCGGTACGCGGGTTAGGCATCAGACCTTTCCGCCCCAGATACCGGCCAAGTCGGCCGATCTTGCCCATCTGGTCGGGAGTGGCAATCGCAACGTCGAACTCCGCCCAGCCGCCTTCGATGCGTTTGATCAACTCATCGTCGGCAACATAGTCTGCCCCGGCGTCCATGGCGGCCCGGGCCGCATCGCCCTGGGCAAACACGAACACCCGGACGTCCTTGCCCGTGCCGTGCGGCAACTCGGCCACCTCGCGCAGCTGCTGATCGGCATGGCGCGGATCTGCGCCCGTCGCCACATGAAGCTCAATCGCTTCGTTGAACTTTACCCCGGAAAACTCTTTGGCCAGGGCCACAGCCGCGCTCGGCGCATGGACCTCTGTCCCCGCAGCCTTAGCCGCGGCGTTGTAACGCTTTCCGTGTTTTGCCATCTTTACATGTCTCCTGCCGGTGGTCCTGGCTCCCCCTTTAGCCCAACTTTGGGCGGGGTCCATGCGCCGGGGTCGGCCGATAAATATCTAAGCCACTAAATCGACTGGTCAGTCAACAACTTCCACACCCATGCTCCGGGCGCTGCCTTCGATAATCTTCATTGCCGCCTCGATATCGGTCGTGTTGAGGTCGGGCATCTTGGTCTGCGCGATCTCACGAATCTTCGCACGGTTGATCTTTCCCGCAACATCGAGCCCGGCCGCCCCGGAACCGCCGGGGATACCAGCCCCCTTCTTGATCATGTCGGAAGCCGGGGGCGTCTTCAGTTCGAGCGAAAACGACCTGTCGGCGTAGATCGTCAGTTCCACCGGCACGATGTTGCCTGCGAGCGAGGCAGAACGCTCGTTGTATTCCTTGACAAACTGCATGATATTGACACCGTGCTGGCCGAGCGCGGGCCCCACCGGAGGGGCCGGCGTTGCGCCACCTGCGGGCAGCTGCAGTTTAATCACGGCCATGACTTTCTTAGCCAATGGAACGTTCCTTCGTTTCTAATCCCGCCTGTTAGAGCGATTCGTTATCTGATTCAAAAAACCCCTCTCCCGGTGGGAGACGGGTGCCCCGATGCAACTGGGGCGCAGGTGTGGGAGAAATTCAATCTGACTCCTTCGCCTGTCAACGTATTTTGAGATAGTTTCTACGCCTTCTCGATCTGGAGGAAATCGAGTTCAACCGGCGTCTCCCGGCCGAAGAACGAAACATGGACGCGCACCTTGCCGCGGTCCTCCAGCACTTCGTCTACAGTGCCCATGAAGTCGGCGAACGGGCCGTCCTTGATACGGACAGACTCGCCCCGCTCGAAGCCAACACGCACCCGCGGGGCGTTTGACTTCATCCGGCTCATGATTCGTTCCACTTCCGCGTCTTCCAGCGGCACCGGCTTCGGGCGCTTTTCGCGCTCGTCTTCAGCAGAAATAAACCCGGTGACCCCGGGCGTGTTGCGGACCACGTACCACGATTCGTCGTCCATGATCATGTGCACAATCAGGTAGCCCGCATACATCTTCTTCTGGACAATCTTTCGCTCGCCTTCCTTGATCTCCACCTCTTCTTCGGTCGGGACAATCACCTCGAAGATCTTGTCCTTCACGTCCATCGTCGAAACCCGCTGTTCAAGGTTCTTCTGGACGCGGTCTTCCTGACCCGAGTACGTGTGGAGGATGTACCAGCGAGCCCCGGTGCCGCCAGTTGTGCTGCTCTGGGTAGTCATGTTTAGGTTCCTGAAATCACCGAGAGTACCCGTGCGAACAGCATGTCGATCAGGCCAAGAAACACCCCGATCGTCGCCGAAAGTGCAATCACCAGCATAGTGAGGCGTGTGGCTACCTGCCTGGTGGGCCACGTGACCTTCCGGAGTTCTGAGAAAACTTCAGAGAAGAACCTGATGACCGAAAACCCGGAAGGTCCCGAAACTCCCGCCACTGCCTTGCCTCGCGCTGTTGTGCGTGCCAATTCGGAACCCTACCTTTTCTCGCGAAATACCTGGACCTTGCGACACACAGGGCAGAACTTCTTCAACTCAATCCTGTCCGGGGTGTTGCGCCTGTTCTTTTCTGTGTTGTAGCTGTACGCCTTGCACTCGGTGCAATTCAGAACGACCAGGGTGCGGACTGCGCTTTTCTTTGCCATAGCTACGCTCTTTCGATCCTACCGGTTGTGTCGTTATCGAACCGCCTGCCCAACACGACCGTCGTTTATTTTATCGTTAACCCACCGCGGGGACCCATCGCGGGCCGCCGCCCGATTTTTTCTCGGCGGTTGCGACCCGGAGAAACGCGCCAGCGCCCGTCGAACACCATTTATCTAACGGACGCCGAAAACGAACCGGCCCAAAAACCAGGGGCGTTGCGGACAGGTTTCTGTAATTAGCCTACAACCTCGATGAAGACGCCCGAGCCTACCGTTCGACCACCCTCTCGGATTGCGAACCGGAGGTTCTCTTCAAGGGCGACCGGGTACATCAATTCAATGTTCATAACCGTGTTGTCACCGGGCATCACCATCTCGACGCCTTCGTCGAGCGTGATATCGCCGGTAACGTCCGTCGTCCGGATGTAAAACTGAGGCTTGTAGCCCGGGAAGAACGGGGTGTGCCGACCGCCTTCTTCCTTGGTCAGGACATAGACCTGGGCCTTGGCCTTGGTCGACGGCGTGATCGACTTTGGCTTCGCCAGCACTGCGCCACGCGACACTTCATCACGCTCGACACCTCGAATCAAACAACCGACCGCGTCACCGGGCTGGCCTTCTTCAAGGGTCTTGTGGAACATCTCGACACCGGTGACCACGGTCGAAACCGTTTTGCCAAAGCCCACGATCTCGATCGGGTCACCTGTCTTGATGACGCCTCGCTCAATGCGACCGGTCACGACGGTACCCCGGCCCTTGATGCCGAACACGTCTTCGACAGGCATCAGGAACGGCAGGTCCATCGGACGGTCCGGAATGTCGATGTAGTCGTCAATAGCCTGCATCAGCTCATTGATCGCCTTCACCCACTTGTTGTCGGCGTCTGCGTAGTGCTCCAGGGCCTCGGTGGCGCTCACCCGGATAAACGGAATCTCGTCACCGGGGAAGCCGTTCCTGCTCAGCACGTCCCGCACCTCGAGCTCTACCAGCTCCAGCAGCTCTTCGTCGTCGACCAGGTCGGCCTTGTTCAGCGCGACGACGAGCTTCGGCACGTTCACCTGGCGGGCCAGCAGAATGTGCTCGTATGTCTGTGGCATGGGACCGTCGGCCGCCGATACCACCAGGATGGCGCCGTCCATTTGCGCGGCACCGGTAATCATGTTCTTAATGTAGTCAGCGTGACCGGGGCAGTCCACGTGAGCATAGTGACGATTCTCCGTCTCATACTCGGTGTGGGTCGTCGCAATAGTCACGCCGCGCTCGCGCTCTTCCGGCGCATTGTCGATTTCGTCGAAAGCCTTTGGCTTGACGTTCGGGTTGGTCTGCGCGAGCACGTATGTGATGGCGGCAGTGAGCGTCGTCTTCCCGTGGTCGACGTGCCCGATGGTGCCCACATTTACGTGCGGCTTGTTACGCTCAAATATTTGCTTCGCCATTCTTCTCTAACGCCTCCGTCTTCCGGAGTCTCCTACGCTTCTTATTCCGCGTCTATATTAATGATGTTTTAGCCTGGAGCCCACACCGAGGATTGAACTCGGGACCTCATTCTTACCAAGAATGCGCTCTACCACTGAGCTATGTGGGCCCGATAGAATCCCGAAATCCGGGAATTCCTGAAAACAACCCTTCCGAATCTCTGGTGCAGGGGGCAGGATTCGAACCTGCGAAGCCGTTGAGCGGCAGATTTACAGTCTGCTGGGTTTAACCACTCCCCAACCCCTGCCCAACTTTCAACATTATCACAGCCAATCTGGTTTTCACTATTAGCGGCGACGATATCCGTAAGGGTTTTTTAAGGCGGTTCGTCGCGCGAACAATTGCGCTCTACCCGCTGATAGTCCCGGTGCCGCTGCAATTGTTGCATTTATAGACTGGGCTGGCCATTCCACTCCCGCCGCAATGCCAGCAGGTCGGGTCAAGTGCTGGGGTCGGGCCAGGTGCTCGTACTGGCGTTCGAACTGATTTGGAGACTCGCTCAGCGTCGATCGTTGTCGCGACCGGTTTTTCGCGCACTTGCCGAGCGGCACAGAGCCCAAAAAACACGAGCCATGAGATGACGAATAGTCCCCAAAGACCGCGGATGGCCAAGTCCACAAGTTGATTGTGACTTAGTTCGGCCGCTGTAAGTGGAGGGGTTCCCCAACAGTCAAGAAAATCCCCCTCCCCCAGCAATCGCGGCTGACCAGTGGAAATACTGAATCAACTGCAAAGAATGCAATTAGTGCCGAGAGCAGCAACAAGAACGGCATGGCAAGCAGCATTCCGAACGCAGCTGCCCACCGTCGGGAGTACAGGAATCCGCCGAAAAATGGCAGCAGAAATGTCATCCGGAACGCTCTTTTTGTTCGGGGGTTTTCAAAGACCCATCCAATTCCCATGGCGTTTGCTCCCTGAACCGCTTCCGGTAGTCAATACCGAAATCATCGGCGACTTCGTTCGGCCACAACAGGGCACGTGTACTAACGGAAGTAGTACAGGTGTAACTGTGTTGTCTCACCGTCAAAACTTACGGTTCAGGAGAAATGAAATGGGTGCGCTGTCGTGAGGGCAATCGATCAGAAGACTCACGGGTACTAACATCATCGAGCCGATAACTTTGAGCAGGTCTGTACATCATGAATTCTTTGAGCACAGCAATAACCGGCGAGCGCGCGCGTAGCTTCAACTGGGCCGTCAAGGTCTCACTGATCTTGCTGCTACTGGTCGGCGTGATATTTCCTGATCTGCCGCAGATCGAAGGGAAAGGATGGCCTTGGAGAGCGGCCTTTTTCCCGCTGGGAATCATCGTGGTGCCGATATATTGGCGGATCAAAGGCGGGTCAGGTAGCTACCCGCACCTGGTCGATAGCCTGCTCGGTACGACCCTGGTAATCGACATCGTCGGGAACCTGGCGAATCTTTACGGCACCTTTGAGCACTTCGACGACGGTGTGCACTTTCTCACGGGTATCATCCTGGTCACTGCACTTGTGATTGCACTGGCGCCATTGAGACTGGCGGCCTGGAACAGAGTGTTGCTCGGCACAGGTTTTGGAGCCATTGCAATCGTGATATTTGAAGGGTTGGAATACCTGATTTCCAAGTCAGGAGCGACGGGCTTGAACTTGACTTATGCCGACACCATTAGTGATCTCACACTGAACACGGTCGGGGGAGCTCTGGGTGCAATAGCCGGGGTGCAATTCCCATGGAAGAGAACTGAATTGCGATCAGGAGATGTATCGACCCCTTCACTCGCTCGCTAGAGATGGTGGCGCACAGTACCAAACAGCCAGCCGCCAGATTCCGCTAAGAAGCCCCCCTGGGCCGTGCTTTGTGCTAGCCCGGTCGCCCGGGGAGGCGAGGAAGTTACAGGTGGGCCTGGCGCGTCGATGGCGCCGGAAATAGCTCCATTCACACGACAGAACGCCTCCCGGTTACGCAACCTCGCCACAGACGTGCTTGTGTCGATAATTTTCCGCGATCGCCATTTTTGGTGGGGTTCTCGCCGTGGCGGGTGACAGCACGTTGTGGGGAGCAGCATTGCCGGGAGCAATCGGCCTGTTTACCTCATACTTGCTCATCAGATACGCGCTCGGTCCATCGAACATTTGGGAGGCTGAAAACCCCAGAGCGGAGTTGAGAGGTCTGCTGGTGGGCGTCATTCTCGCGTTTGCGACCGCAGCGGCATGGTCAACTTACTTGTGCGAGCGTGGTTGGGCGGAATTCAACGGTGTGGAGACAGTCGCCAGTGGCGGTGGTTCGGGCTTCCGTTCCTCGGTTATTTCGGCTGGGTGGCTATCGACTCGATTCCAGCAGTCAAGGTCTGGGACTCGTTTGGGGTCGAGCAAAGTATCGAGCCCAGGAATATCCTGGCCGGAAGTGTCATATTAATGTCCCGGCTAACGATTCTGATCCCAGGGCTCTACGTAGTAACTGCGTTGTTGTTGCGCCAGATTCGCCGCTGGTTACGTTTGATAACCTCGGATCGAATTCGAGACCGAGCACCCCGCCAGTGTGAATTCCAACCAGTCATGGACGAGTGCTTACTGTCGAATCATTTTTGAGACGCTTGTGATCAGTTAGTGACCATTTCGCGAAATGACCCCGGATTTTGCCGAGGTCACTTTGAGTACGGTTTCAGTTTGGAGCCCTGGGGAGGATTTGAACCCCCGACCTACTGATTACAAAACTGTTGCTCCCGCCTCGCTAACCCTCGCTAACCCTCAATTCACTCTACGTATTCATGTAATGGCTCGCACCGCCTCGTTCGGACGTGCGGGCATTGTTGTCAAAGTTGTTGTCAAACTCTCCAGCATCACGGCTTCGATAGCCTCAGAAGCACGCAGGGTCGCACCCGGCAAGGCGTGTGCGTATCGAGTCAATGTCACGGCCACGCTGCTATGTCCGGCCATCTGCGCCACGTCTATCGGCGCTACGCCTCTGCTGAGGGCGAAACTGACTGCTGAATGACGCAACTCTTGGATGGTTACAGATCGGCGCACTCCCGCTTTCCTCAACAGCGGGCGGAGTTGGCGCCTGAGTAGGTTCGTTATATCCAACGGGTTGCCGATGGTATTGGAGAACACGAACTCGTTATGTTGCCAAGCACCCCTGGCGCTCGAACGTATCTCCTCATTCTGCGTAACCCTGTGTTGCCGTAACTTCGAGATGAGCATTGGAGGGAGGTTCAGCGTTCGACGGGATTTCTTAGTCTTAGGCTCGTCGAGATGGTAGTCGCCGTTCCTTCGGTGCAAGGTTGCCGTGATTCGCAACGTGCCAGCATCGAGGTTTACATTCTTCCATTGGAGCGCCAGCATCTCCCCGGCTCGCGGGCCACACACAAGCGCCAGCCAATAGAGCGCTTCGAGTCGATCACCAACAGCAGCAGTGAGAAGCTGGCGTGCTTCATCGGCACTGAGTATTTGCATCTCTCTATGTGGAACAGAGGGAGGCTTGATCGCTTTCAAGATGTTCCGGTTCACTAAGTTCCATTGGAGCGCCGCTGACATCATCATGGAAGCGACCCGGTGTACGTGAAGCACTGTTGATGGGGACTTACCGGCTTTCAACATCTTTTCGTAGAGTGCTAGCGGGTGTGCAGCGAGTAGGCGAGTCACCTTCACATTCCCGTATTCAGGGATGATGTGTGTTCGGAGCAGTTGCGAATATGTCGTGTAAGTTTTCGGGCGGATTGATTGCTTGACTGCCGCGAGCCACTGTTGCGAGAACTTCGCCACCGTTAGTTCGACTGCGGAAACGTCCCTGCCATCACGTAAGGAACGCTTTAGAGACTCTAGTTTTTCGATCACTTCGGATTGAGTCGATGCGTACAACCACTTCCGTTTACCGTTCGGAAGCGTCAGCGCAGCAGTCCAGCGCCCGTCACGTCTCTGCGTTACCGTTCCTTCGCCGTACCCTCGTTTTTTCGCCATGACTATTCCCCTGCCTTGCTTGCGGTCTGTTTCGATTTCGCAGCTACACTTCTGAGATATTTCCGCCGTCTATTCACTTTGATTTGGCACCCGTCTAACTGGCGACCGTCTGGTTTTGCGGGTGGGCGTGGGCAGTATTCAAGCCTCGACGCTGGGTTTGGAGCCTCGAATATCCTTAGGCATTCCTCACGCTTGCATCGCCTCAACACTGATTTCCGTATCAGCGTCGATGTGAACTGCGCCCAGATAGCGCCCGTCAACGAAGCTGGTTTATACGTTCGCTCGTATCCGGGTTGCTGCGTCGGATCGCCGAGGATAACCCGTATCTGTAACGAGACTTTGAATCGTTCCAACTGGAGTTGCGCAATACGTTCGATTAACACTGAGATAAACCGGTTTCGCTCGGCACTCCCTGGCTTCATTTCCGGGCCGTCGTCAATTCCTTCCCCAAAGATTTCTATAGTCCGCGGCCAGAAGCATTCTTCTGCCTCACTCTCCCCCCCGGTTGCAAGGTATGACTTGCCCGCCCATGCGAGGGTTTTCGCCTCGCTGATGATCTCTCGGAGAGTTGGCGGGCGCTTGCTTTCAAGTAGCCCGGAAAGTAGCCCGTAATCCCGCGTGAATTCAAGGGCTAACTCTGCCAGTTCGGGAATCGAGGGCGAAGGTTCCGCCCAGGCTTTTTCTCCGAGTGCCATGAAATCCAGATAAAGGCGCGGAGTGTCAACGAGAGGTTCGTATTCCGTAGTGCCGGGAAGCGAAATGCCGGGGAGCGAACGGTCAACAGCCCATTCGGGCGCTACATATTCGAGTCGATCACTCATGGAAGGCTTTGCGTCTGTTTTGGCAG
>JADFLG010000108.1 GCA_022564545.1 Chloroflexota bacterium
GTGTTCGCGAGCACGGCCAGAGCGAATAACTGTCATTGCCGAAGATGAAGAAGTCCGTACCGCGTTGTCGAGGATTGCCACAGCCCGCCCTGAGTTCGTCGAACGGGTCGTACGACTCCTCGCAATGACACAGCAACCTAGTCAGGTCGGCCCGCGTACATCATTGCCTGCGTGATGTCGACCGTCTCGAAGGGGATGCCAGTCGGGGCGACCGCAGCCACGCCCTGCCCGGTGGTAAGTATCGTCCCGCCGGTGCCGACGACTCTCCCGGCCATCATAATCACACGACCGGCCACGACCCCGTAACTGGCCCTGCCTTCCACCGGATCAATCAGAGTCAGGTCGGCGTCTTTGCCTTCGGAGAGCCGTCCTTTGGAACTCAATCCGATCATTCGTGCAGGATTCAGGCTGAGTTTGAGCACCATGTCGAGCGGCCCGAGCGCGCCGAACTTCACAAGTCGCATCGCCTGTTCGATATTGACGTTTCGCGGCAGGACCCCGGCGTCGCTCCCGATAGCGTCGATGATGAACTCGGCATTGGTGCCGCCAGGGGCGCTCTGGGCCGCGGGTTTGGCCGTGCCTGTGTTCCCAACGGTGGTCCGGGCGGCGGTCAGTTGAAAGGCCGATTCTGCATTGTTCACCGGAAAGCTCATCGACACGTCGGTCCCACCTTCGTCGAACAACTCGACGCCGCGTTCGCCGGTCACCAGGACCAGCCCGGTCCTGGTCTCTTCCACAGTCGACGCGTATCCATCACGCAATGCCGCTCGAATCCCATCTGCCGTGGCCTCGTAGTCTTTTAGTCGAAGGCAGTTTCTGCACACATCGGCCAGTACCCTGCCATCGGCGTCACATTTGCCACGCGTGAAGTTAGGCCGGGCCAGGTGGACTTCTGAAACGACCTGGTTTCGCAGGTCTTCAAGGATCTGCAATGCTTCCTGGATTTCCTGCTCGACGGGAAGCACCGATCCACGGCAGTAGGCGTTGATGTGCGCAACGTGAACACGACCTGAGCTGCCAAGCAACGCAGGTAGCTCTCGAAGGCCGTCGAGCCGGGAGCCTGTTTCGGTCGTCCCGATGTGGTAGGCGATGTATGCGCCCATTTCGTTGGCCGAGGAAATGAACTGAGACGTTTCTTCCGGAGTGAACGGGTAGTAGCCGCCCAACAGCTTTACGCCGAGCGAGCCAGCGTCCAGCGCCTTGCCGACCACGTCGCGTATCTGGGATGCATCCAATCGTCCCTCCGGCACGGTCTCGCCGGGCTTCAGGTACCCGAGACTCCCGGCGTTCACCCCGGAGCCGCGATCAGTGATGCCGGCGACCAGCGCATCCATGCTCCCGCCGAGGTCGATCACGGTTGTAGCGCCTGCTGCGGCGACCATCTGCAGTCCCAGGCCGCGTTTCCCGCCGAGGTCGGCGACATTCGCGACGTGAACGTGGGTATCGATCATGCCCGGCATGACCCACTGGCCGGAGGCGTCGATGGTGTCGTCAGCAAATGCCGGGTCGATCTCCGGCTCGATGCGGTCGATCAGGCCGTTGGAGATAGCCACGTCCGCAACTGAGTCGAAATTAGATTCGGCATCGAGCACACGTCCGTTCTTGATCAGCAAGTCATAGTTATCCAAGCAGAAACTCTCCCCAATCAGGCGGTATGTGCGGCAGAATTGGAGGCAGTTTATTCACTATTGCCCGCCCCTGCCGTGTTCACTCCGCCGCGTATGCCGGGGCATTGTTCCGGGAGCGGTGCGAAGGGCCCGTACAGGATCACCGATCTAAACTTGGACATCGTTACGTTCCGACCACAGCGTCAACTCGCACTGTTTTCCTTCCTCCTGGCACTCGCGCTTGTTCTGCTTGTAACTCCAGCAGCCGTAATGGCGCAGGATGGGACGCCAGATGGGAATCAGGATAACGATGACCAAATTATCGGCTACGGGATACTGGGCGAAGGAGCAGCGGGGCCTCATTTTGTCCGGGTGCAGGTAAGCCCTGCCGCTCCGAAAGAAGGAATCCTGCGGTTTGCGGTAAGGGTCAGGGATTTGGAGACCGGCGAGGATGTCGACAGTGCGATCGTTCGAATATTCGCAACACCTGCCGAGCAGGGTCAGAAGCAGTTCTCACCGGCACTGAACTCGCCGTTCGACCCGATCTTCTACCTGGCTCAAATGGAACTCGAAGACGCTGGCATATGGGCGATCGATATCGAAATAGAATCTGAACTTGGATTTGGGACCACCGTGTTGTCGTTACGGTTAGGCCCACGGACCCGGGGGGCGACAGGGGCTGCCTGGGGCACTGCCCTGTACTTGCTCGTATCGTTGGCATTCGTCGGTGGGGGCACCTGGCTCTGGTATTCGTCGAAAAAAGCGCGCCAGCGCCAGAGATCTCAGATGCCCCAGAGGTCACGAAAGTCCCAGAAACTGTAGTTGTAGCAAACTGCGCTGATCTGCTGAACACCTGTAGCATTCGTAATCCGATGCCTTCCTCTGGCGCTGGCTACGTGCGGAGGCATCATCACCCGGCTCCATATCAGGGTTTGGGCTGTGCACGGAATGAGGGATGGGCCATCGCGGCAGCGCCTGCAGATTCTCAGTTTGAGAAAGGCCCAAAATATTGACCACGCAGGCGCGCGGTGCTAGGTTATCGGCACCTCTGCGTGGTGTGCGGTTGTGAATGAGGGACCGGCCTTCCCGGTGTGCCGCCAGTTCACCTGCAGAGGCAGAACAGGGTTCTGACGCCAAAATTGACGCCAGGTCTGACGAACGAGGAGCACGATATGACGGAACCAGTACGCTTCGAGGCCGAGGACATCGCTCCGAGCGAGAGTGGCACGGGGATGGTGGCCGAATCGGCCACATTTGTCGCATCGGTCGAGCGACTGATGATCAGGGTTCGCAGCGCGAAACTCAAAGACCACAGCGAGATGATGGAAAACCTCCAGGCCTGGATCGACAGGGCCATGGCCGGTGGGATCGACGTTGCAAGAGACGGAGAAAAAGTCCTCTCGTCGCTGAGCGACAACGTGGAAGAAATGATCAAGTCCCGCACCCTGTTGCGAAGGGTCGTCTCGCCAATGGCTGGTCTGACGATCCTGGCAGCAGTCCTGGCCGGAGCAGCAGCCCTGGCCGTGGGCAACAACGCAACATTCCTTGCGATACCGCTGGAGATATTTATCACGGCGATCATCTTCGGAATCGCGGGCAGCGCGCTTGCCGTCCTGCTCCGAACAATGACGATGCAGCACGAGTACACCGACAAGATTGCACTGGTGATGGTCGGACTTGCACGACCGTTGGTCGGCGGGATCCTTGCGCTGGCAGTCTTTTCGCTCTTCGGTGCCGGGATAATCTCGCTGCCACTTGTTGCCGACCAGAACTCCACCACGCGCGTGGCGTTCCTTGGCGATGGGCGTTTCGACGGAATAATGGCCGGTCAGCTGGCGCTGTTCGCCTTTGCATTCGGTGCTGGAATCCTCGAGGGTTACATTACTCCTCGCTTCGCACGCGGCGTATCACGAGTGGCCGGTCGAATCGGCACGGCTACCGAGTAAAATTCGAGAATAGCCAGAAAGCTAACTGAACAGGAAAGGCCGGTCATTACGACCGGCCTTTCCTGTTTTTGTGCTTTCGGATTAGCTGGCGGTGGTTCCCGATGACAACCACAGGACGAACGCCACCAGCGCTGCGATCAGAATTGCCAGAACGACAAGCCTGGACTTGACGGAAGCCCTGCGGCCATGTCGGTTACGGGAATGAGACTGCGCATTGATCCTCATGCCTTCAGCCTGAATCCTTGCACCAATGTTTGGGTCGTGGTATTGCATGGCGTAGTCTCCATTCGTTCAGAGATTTTTCTACAGTATTTTGTAGCCTGTCATCCGTGCAGATGCTGTCGATAGATCGTACACCATCGGAATCCACAGTCCGGCTACGTAGTTCAAACAAGAATTATCTCGTCGCCCACCAGATGAGCACGGCGAACAACACGACGTAAAACACGAACCTGACGAGCAGCTGGCGCCTTGGAATCCGACCTTTGGGTTCGCGTTTTCCACCCAGGTCTCTGTCATCCCAGGGGTTCCGTGGCCTCAATTCTGACCCTCCTTGCCACTGGGGAGGGTTGTGAATGCCGTTTTCAGCCACTGCGCCGAAGCGTAGATGCCGTGGAACCGGGCACTGGCGTATTTGGGCATCACGATCCCGGGGTTACTGCTTGAATTTTGCCAGTTGTTCAGCAAAAGTGAACACGGCTGGCAGGCCACCGGTGTGAAGGAATATGACCGTTTCATCGTTGTCGAACCCGCCTTGCTCGATCTGGTCGATCAGGGCGGCCATCGTCGTGCCGGTGTAGTTGGGGTCCAGGATTATCGCATCCGTCTGCGCTGCAATGTGGATCGCCTCGGCCACCTGGGCCGTCATTACCCCGTAGCCCTCGCCGATGTACTGGTCGAGCACACGCATATCGCTCTTGTCGAACGTAACAGGCAGGTCGAGCAGCTCCTGGATGTCCTTGTTGTGATCGAAGATGTACTCGTCGAGTTGAACTTCGTAGGTCACTGTCACGCCGGTGAATTTCCAGTCGAGTCCCATCGTTTTCGCCGCAAGGATAAGGCCGCACAGTGAGCGACCCGCAACGCCGATGATGTGGACATTCTTGAGACCGTTTTCCTCGATCTGCTCCTGTAGCTCGATTCCGGCCTGAACGAACCCGACCATACCGACGATTCTTGGGAACAGGTGGTCCTGGATCAGGTACGGCCTGTGCCCATCGGCTTCCAGTTGCTCCTTGAGCCTGGTGGCGTAGCCCTCCGCATCGCCCGACTGGAACTCGTCGAGCAGGTGCAGTTCGGCACCAAGGATCTTGTCGATCAGCAGGTTGCCCTGCATCTTGCGGTTCGCCGAGTTCTTAAGAACCAGGATGTACCGGATGCCGATCTTGTTGGCTGCCGCAGCGGTCATCCGGGCATTGTTCGAGTGGTAGTCCATGATGTTGATCATCACGTCGTATCCCTCGTTCTGGACGTGCGGCATCTCGAATTCGTAGTGGCGGGCCTTGTTGCCGCCGAAGGCGAGACCGGTCATGTCTTCGCGCTTGATCCAGATGTTCGGACCGCCCAGGCGTTCGGTGAGCCGCGGCATCTCTTCGAGCGGGGTCGGCAGATGGGCGATCTGCATGCGCGGCAGCCTGTCGATGCGCTCCTGAAGTTGGTCTGGCGTGAGTTTTTGTGTGGTGGTCATGGTGGTGAATTGTAGTAGACGATGATGACGTTGGAAGTTGGAGATGAATGTCTTCCTGAATAGGATGTGCAACAACCCACGGTCATCCTGAATTCATTTTCAGGATCTACCTCCCGACTGCCTACAACGACATGAGCAAACCACCAAACCGATACTTCGTCTACATTCTTTCCAATCCTGGAAAGGTGCTCTACACGGGTGTCACACGGGATCTGTTTCGGCGCGTTTGGCAACATAGAAATGAACGGGGAGCTGCATTCACGTCTAAATACCGAGTTCACAATCTCGTCTGGTTTCAGGAGACGGACGATATTTCAGCTGCCATCGCCAAAGAGAAGCAGATCAAGACCTGGCATCGTCGCTGGAAGATGAATTTGGTTGAGTTTGAGAACCCTCGCTGGTTGGACCTGGCGAGTGGTTGGTACGGGTGAACGGTAGATCCTGAAAATGAATTCAGGATGACATCAGTCGTCTGCCCAGCCCAGCAAGCTGTCCGATGTGAGCGGCTAATGGGCAAACCAGAGATTGGCTCAATCCGCAAACCTGTCGGCGTGAGCGAACAGTTGCGGGAGGCCCCCTGAGTGGATGAAGCAGATCGTTTCATGTGGGTCGATACGGCCCGCACGCAGCTCACCGATCAAGCCCGACATCGACTTCCCGGTGTAGTTCGGATCAAGGATCAGTCCTTCGGCCTTGCCCACCATCAGAATCGCCTCGATCGTACCGTCATCGGGCACGCCGTATGCGGGACCCCGATAGTCCTCCAAAACGTCGATGTCAGAATCGTCGAGCCCGATTTCGAGATCGAACATATCGACGACCTGTGCCGCCCTTGCCGCGGTAATTTTGTGAAAATCTGCCACTTTGCCGGGCGAGTACTGCACCGCAGTCGCACGCCAATCGAGCCCGCGGTTCTTTGCGTATAGCCTGAGACCTGCAATCGAGCGGCCCGTTAGCCCCCAGAAACGGACCGGCCCTTCGACTTTGTCGTCCACAAACTGTTCTTCGAATTCGAGTCCGGCTTCGAGAAAGCCGATCATGCCCATGATGTCGACAAACGGGTCGTCCGGCAGGATATACGGCTTGCCACCTTCTCCGGTCACCTGAGCAAATATCTTTTCAGTTGTCTGTCGACCGTACTCGGCTGGCACGCGGTGAATCTCGGCTCCCATCAGCTTGCACAGCAGCAGGTTTCCTGTGAGCGGCGCAGTGACCATGTCGGTGGAAACGATGTGGTACTTCAGCCCGGCTTTCGCACAACCAGCAGCAACGAAACGCGCCTGGTTCGAGTGGTAGTGGTTGATGTTGATTACGGTATCGTAGCCACCTTCGAGAATGTGGGCTATCTCGAACTCGAAGTGCCGGCCCTTGTTACCCCCGAAGGCAAGGCCGGTAGTATCGTCACGCTTCACCAGCAACCGGTTCGGGACCGATACTCCCTCGTCGATCAGGGCTTGACGAAGTCGGTCGAGCGGTTCAAGCGGCGTGTCGAGGTGCGAAAGCTTGAACCGCGGAAGCTTTTCTAGGCCAGAGCGGATGTGTGCCTGGGTGACTGCCATTTCGCAATTAGCCGTCGGTTCGCGGGGTCGTGACGGCGGCGGCAGCCTGGGCGTTTTCGGCTGGTTGGCCCGCATCGTCCGAATCGACGGCCTGGCTGGGTCGGGCGAACTGGTCGTTCTGTGACGGCAGCCAGCCCCAGGGCCGGGGGCCGTAATCGGATGGCATCGGTATACCGTCTCGCACGGCCAGCACCGGTCTGATGGCCTGGGTGCCGGTTCCAGACGCGCCGTTGCTAGCGTGAAACTTGAAGTCGCCTTCGACTAACTCAAGTATCGAAATGTCTGCGCCCACCCCCACGCTGAGCGAGCCGATCTCGTCGGACATGCCGAGAATTTCCGCCGGCTTTGACGTGGTCATGCGAATCGCGTCCTCGAACGAAATCCCGAGCGACATGACTTTGCCCATGCATTCGGTCAGCGAGAAGACAGGGCCGGCGAACCGGCTCATGGCCGTGATGTCGGAACTGATCGTGTCGGGAATGAAACCCTGGTCGATCACTCTGCGGGCACCTTCGAACGAGAAGTTGGATCCGCCGACGCCCACATCAAAATAAACACCGTTTGCGCGGGCCTCTCGCGCCTCCGGCAGCAGCAAGCCACTGGCCTCTGGCAACAACGAGCCGACCGTCGCGCTGAGCGTGTGAGTGACAATGTCGCCCTCGGTAAGCACACCGGTGAGCAACCGGGGCGTCAGTTCGGCGGCCACCGGGTCCTGTGCGGAAATATCGCCAACGTGAACCATCACCGGGACCCCGGCTTCAGTTGCAATGGCCTTTGCCGCCACTGGCAACTCGATTCCGAGGGCTGTGATTCCCGGCGTTACCATCCGGACCTTCACGCCCTTGATGACATCCGGGGACGATTGGATTGCTTCGACAGCCGCGGCGTGGTTAATGTCCTCGGCTGACCTGACTTCCGGGACACTCGTGACTCCGATCGAGCCGACGTTTATCAGCGCCAGGACACGGGTGATGGCCTGCGGGACGACTGAATTGACGAACCCGCCGATATTAAGCGCCCCGGTCGACCCCGCGTCAACGACCGTTGTAACGCCTGCGATAACACCGGCGACGTCGGGGCTCACCATGAGGTCTTCGCCAGCGGGCTTGCGAAGACCGGCCGCGACATGAGTATGAAGATCGATAAGGCCGGGCGTGACAACGAATCCAGCCGCATCGATGATGCGCGTCGTGTTCGAGGTGTCGATGCTGCCTTCGACGGCTGCGATCCTGCCGTCTTTCACGGCCACGTCGAGATTGGCGTCGATGGCGTTCGCCGGGTCGATCACTCGGCCGCCGGTGATAACAAGGTCGTAAGAGGGGGAGTCTGTTGGCATATTTTTTTCGAGGCGATTGTCGACCTGGACGTGCCTACCCTGGGCGCAGTCGAATGGGATTCAGGACCTATGGACGGTCACACGATAAGTTGATTCAGCACGCGATTGTGGCGCAACGTGCGTACGTTGTCATTACGTGGTCGTGGTTATTGGGAGGTTGAAGGCGCTCTACTGTTCGATTTTCTGACCACGGCTGCAGTCTGGTGGGTACAGGGCCATTTGCCAATCGCGCGAGTTGCCTTCCTGGTTGGTGATCTACCGGGTTTCGGTTATGGTCGAGGCACGTTCAGTACACCCGAAACAATAGTGCCGGGAGATCGATTTTGATGCCGAAACCACTGTTTCAGAAACTTGATTGCATACATGTGAATGTGCCCGATCTCGACACTGGCCTGGAGTTCTACCGGGACAAACTCGGCCTTGAAATGAAATGGCGCGGTAAAACCTCGGCGGGTCTCAAGTTAGGTGACGACGGCAGTGAAGTCGTACTCGACACCGAGCCGATGCAGTGGAAAACGGATTTACTCGTTGATTCGGTTCTGGACGCAGTTCAGCAGTTCGAAGAATCAGGCGGTACGGTCCTCCACGGTCCGTTCGATATCCAGATCGGCAAAGCTGCCGTAGTTCGCGACCCCTGGGGCAATGAATACACCCTGCTCGATCAGAGCAAAGGCACCTTCGACACGGACGACGCTGGGAACGTGACCGGGGTTGGCTGAGCCACCGGTTTTGCAGCTGCTCCGACATCTCATGTCATCCTGAATTCATTTTCAGGATCTCTCGCCATCCCGACTCAGCCCAGGGCGTCGATCGCTTTCAGGTCCTCGACCGCTGTCGTCGTCCGCAACATAGCATCGTTGCGATTGGAGGCAGAATCAGTAAATATCAACATTGCCACAAGAGTTCGAATCGCGACGAACCCGACCGACCTGCGATAGTCGAACCAAAGATCGTCATTGCTGTAATGCTCAACTCCACCATCAACTAAACGCCGATGGTAAGTATCGAGCAGGTCGTTTTCGATGGCCCTGCGTTGGTCCACGGAAAGAGCCGATAATGCGAAGACCGCGAAATCTGTGACGCCTCGGCCAACTCCGATCCTCTGGAAGTCCGCAAACGTGATCGGGCGAGAATCGCCGTCAGAAAAGTACATGTTGTCGAGTCGGAAATCTCCGTGGCGAAGAGTCACAGGAGGTTCATCAATCCATTTCAGCAGGCCACTATCTTCAAAATACCGTTCACCCAGGGCAAACAGCTCCTCTGGAACCTTGTCAGCCATCGCTGATCGTCCGTCAGGCCATCTTAGTTCGAAGATCTTTGCGATCCGATCTGAGAAACCGTCACCCCGGAGCCAATGCAGATCAGCGCGATCGTTTGCCTCCCAGAAGTGAGCATGCAACTTACCCAGTTCACCGATGATTTCGAGTGCCTCATCATCCGAACACCCAACCGCATTGTCACCGGGGCGACTGGAAGCCAGGTCTTCTATTATCAGAACGGCATCACCCGAATCGGGGTCATGCCGCCCGTAGTAAAACTCGGGAGTGACGAGTGGACATTCTGCGGCAAGCTCGCGGTAGAACCTGATTTCTCTCGGATAGGCGCCTTGCTTCCGAACTGACGCACCGTTCGGATTCGAAGGGTGCATCGGCATTTTGACGATCAAAGTCGAAACGGCATCCGGCTGTGGCGACTCGTACTTGAGATTCAACCGGGTCAACACCCCCGATGCCGACAATCCCTCTCCGATCGAGGATTTAGTCATACCGATTGGTTGAATCGTGGAGTCGGAACCGGAGGATTCCAACGCGGCGATGAGCCAACCAAGTGAAAGATCGTCCGGTGTGACCGGGATTGGTGGATGTGTCGGTGTCATAGTGATTTTGTTCCAACAAATCGTGCCATCGGCACGCTAATACTCCCTCAGCGAGCCGTCAGGGTTGATTAGTGCGGGCCGGTCGTACGGAACCGGCGGGTAGTGCTTGAAGGCCTCTTCGTTGAGTTCGATGCCGATGCCGGGCGTGGTTGGGATTTCCAGGTAGCCGCCGACTCGTTTTAGTGGCTCTTTCACGAGTTCGGCCTTGATGCCCTTATCATCGTCGTACGGATATTCCGGC
>JADFLG010000109.1 GCA_022564545.1 Chloroflexota bacterium
TGCTTGTCGGATTCGCTCCCACTCCCGGCACCGCTCACCCAGCTATACCAATGATCAGGACCCCTGCTCCATTATGAACCGCAATATGATCAAACAGGCCCAGCAGATGCAGGCCCGGCTGGCCGCCGTGCAGGACGAGATTGCAGAGGCCCGCACCGAGGCGACTGCCGGCGGCGGGGTCGTGAAAGTGACGGTGGTCGGTGGCTCACGGCTCGAATCGATCGAGATCGCACCCGAAGTGGTCGACCCGGACGACGTCGAAATGCTCCAGGACCTGGTCCTCGCAGCCGTCAACGAAGCGATGGACAGCGCACAGAAGCTGGCCGCCGATAAGATGGGCAAAATTACGGGCGGAATGAATATTCCAGGCCTGATGTAGTTCCACAATGTGTGGCTCGCCCACGCGTAGCTCGTCCTGACCTGGTTCAAAAAAAACACGGATTCCATGGCCCCCTCTGAAACTGCACCGTCCGCCGCACCGCCCGTCGCCCGCCTGATCGAGGCGTTTCACAGGCTGCCCGGCATCGGGCCGAAAAGCGCACAGCGCCTGACATACCACCTGATCCGCATGCCACGGGAAGAAGCCGAGGAGTTCGCGGCCGCGGTCCTCGGCGTGAAAGACCGGATCGTGCTCTGCGACACCTGTGCGAACCTGAGCGAATCGCCCGAGTGCGTCATCTGTGGCGATCTTCAGCGTGACCGGACCAAGATCTGCGTGGTCGAAGAACCGCTCGACGTGGTCGCTATCGAAAGGGCGCGCGTCTACTCGGGCCTCTACCACGTCCTCCACGGCGTCATCTCACCAGTAAACGGAATCGGCCCGAACGACCTGAAGCTACGGGAGTTGCTGGAACGGCTTCGTGATGGCTCGGTCACCGAGGTGATCGTCGCCACGAACCCGAACCTGGAGGGCGAAGCGACCGCAATGTACATCCAGCAGCTGATCGGCCCGCTCGGAGTGTCGGTCACACGACTCGCACGGGGACTCCCGAGCGGTTCCGACATCGAGTATGCCGATGACACAACGCTTGCCCACGCACTGGAAAGCCGGTCGGAAATCCCTCAACGACAGGTCGATCCGACTCCCGGGTCGTAATCGGTCGCGCCGAGCTTCAATCGCAGTCCCAGTGCCGTGGTCGCATACACGATATCGGCACCCGCGAACGACCATTCAAGAGCATCGGAAGCTACACGCTAACCGCAGCGTTTTTTGCCTGGCGGGTAAAGTTTTACACTGAATCGAAATACGCCGGACCATATAAGCGGTGCCAGTGGTGCCGATGATGCCGAGGGCGCGTTTAGTGGTTGAGCCAGCGGTTGACTGAGTGGGGACCGTACGTGCCTCGACAGCAATCCCTCCGCGCTGGACGGGACGAGGACATAATGGGTGGCGTTTCTTCGGCGTGGTCGGACGAGCAGGGTTTATGAAGTTCAAACAACGCTCCCGAAATCGAATTTCGAGCGCCCCAATCGTGCTTGTCACATTCTTATTTCTCGTTGCATGCGGTTCGGAACAGCTGCCGGCTGCGGGTCGGCCTGACTTCCCACAACCGACGTTTGTTTTCTTTGAAGTGACTCCTGCCCCGGTCTCGCCTACCGCCACGCCCTGGCCGCACCTGCGTGAAGACGGTGTGCGGATGATTCCAGAGGGTCTTGATCCCGAACTGTACTCGCGGGCGGAACCTGGCGAGGTCGTCGACTTGTGGACCCAGTTCCTGACCGGAGCGGCCATGCAGGCGACCTCAGACAACTTTTTCTTTCGCAGGCGTCCGCGCTTTGAGGGGGAACTCCATCTCTGTCCGGGTGGGGCAGGATATCTCGAGGGCGAACCCGAAGGGCTGGCCAGGTGGAGCGTGAACGCATCGGCGGGAGCCTGGTACGAAGTGACGCTGACGCACGAGATCCCGTTCACTGGCGACACGGTGACGTTTGCGCTCGGGATCTACAACGGAAAGCCCGCGCGCTCGGGGAGTTCAAACGTTATCGAGTTCACCGATAGCGATCGTTGTGTTCTTTCCGAGCCGGGAGTTCAGCCCTCGTTCACAGCCGACGAGCGCAGACTCGGCGAACGGGCCGAGCTGGTCGTGACCGAGATCGAAGACATCCCCTGGGTAGATGGCCGCAGGGAGTTCCCCTCCGTGCTGACGGTCGAAGGTTCGCAGGGGCTGGGAGAAGAATTGGGCGTTGACTACTGGTACTCCTTTCTTTCAGGCGGCGTTCTCGACACGGTCGCATATGACTACAGACCGCGCGCGGTGATCCAGGCATTTTCAGGGTCGTTGCATTTGTGCGACGAGCGGGTGGCGGTTTTAGTCGGCGAGCCGTCGGGGATCGGTGAATGGGCTGTGCAGTCGACGGGGTCGAAGACTTACGAAGCAAAGATCGTGTTCACGCTGCCTGGGGATCCGACGTTCAGGACGCTGGTGCTGGGTGTGTACGAGGACCTGCCAGTGCGGATGGGGCGCGATGCTGATTCGGGCCTGATTGAGGCAACGCCGCTGGAACTGCGCGAGTCGGACGAGTGCGGTGGTTAACCCGGCAAAATTGTCATCCTGGGCTCGATTGGCTCTGTTGACGTGATGTAAGTTCACACGAGAGCCGCGTGCGGGCGATGAGGAATGCTGACAAGGGCGAAATCCGATTCCCCGACCCCTGCGGAGGGGCCTCGATGGAACCCGCCTCTTCGCAGCGACTCGTCTGCCAGGGAGTTGAACCACGTCAATCAGCAAGATAACCGTTTGTGCCGGGATCCTCCGGTCGGGAAATCGACTTTCGCACTGGTCAGCCCGTTGTTTTAAGCAAGATCTCCTGTGGACCCGCATCATGTCAACAGAGCCAACTCGATTCGGGATCTGCGCCCAGAACAGGAAGGCCGTTCGAATAAGCCGACTCCTGGCTTGCCCTCGGAAACAAATCGCCGAGATCTGAATCGAGCGCCTGTCCTCTTCCCGGCCCCCGTTCATCGGCTACCCGAAGCACTGCACGGTACGATCCCCAACGCCACCGCTATGATTGGCATGCCATGACTTCGAGACGCCCAGTCACGTACACGACCGATGGTGTCGTTGTGCGTGTTATCGATCTTGGTGAGGCCGATCGCATCATCACGCTGGTGACTCCGGTCCACGGCCTGATACGCGGCGTGGCAAAGGCTTCGCGAAAGCCAGGGTCCAAACTCGGCGGACACCTGGACTTACTCCGCCATGTGAGCGTTTCTGTGCGGGAAACTCGCACTTTGCACGGTCTGAGCCAGGTCTCGACCGTGAATGGGTTCAGGGGCTTGCGAGACGACCTGGACCGATTCTCCAGGGCTTCCTACATTTCCGAGATGGCTGAGCGGTTTTCGGTTGAGGGCGGTGCGAACCAGCCACTGTTCCGATTGCTGGTCCAGGTACTGGGATCACTCGAGAAGGCCGTGAATCCCGAAATGGTGACTCGCTATTTCGAGATGAGACTTCTCCAGTTGAGCGGTTTCGCGCCTGAGCTGTCACGCTGCGTCGAAACCGGTGTCGAGCTGGACCCCGCTGATCATCTTTATTCCCCCGACCGGGGCGGCCTGGTCAGTAGCGAAGCTCGTCCGGTTGGCGAATCGGCGCTTCTTCCGGCAAGCCTTAACACGATCAAGCTATTGCGGTTCCTGGCCCGCACCGACGCTGGACACGCCGACGAGATGAAGGTCGGCGAAGACGAAAACAGGCAACTTTCACGGATTTTGCGAGCGCAGGTCCATCACGTTCTGGATCGTGGACTACAGTCGGAAGCGTTCATGGACGAGGTACGTGCGAGACCTGGCAATGCCAGGTTGTAGTTTCCACAGATTTTGCTGGCAAGTGAAGCGGAGCATTGCGTTTTGTCGTTGCGAGGCGTTCTTAGCCTGCGCTGAGCGCAGCCGAATGGGACGTGGCAATCCTCGCCAATGCGGGACGATGTCTTATTTGGCAAGTTAGGTCAGGGCTGAATCGCGAAGTTGCTCCGTGGCACAGGCTGATTGCCACGTAGTCGGACTCCTCGTAACGACAAATTCACCATCCAGATGAAGTGGCGCAGGTGACATCCGGCATCGTAAGTTTGCTCAGGATTGCTACACTCAGTTGAACTGGTACCGAACTTGCGTTGAGCGGACGCCCGGCGCAACCATAGTGGCCATCTCGGCCAGGTGGCTCGCCATTTGGCCCGACCTTCTGAAACATGCCCGACTCGGATATCGTCATTCGCGGCGCACGCGAACACAATCTCAAAAATTTCGACATCCGCATACCGCGCGACACCCTCACCGTGATCACCGGCGTTTCGGGGTCGGGTAAGAGCAGCCTGGCCTTCGACACGATCTTCGCGGAGGGGCAACGCCGGTACGTGGAGTCGCTTTCCGCGTATGCCCGGCAGTTCCTTGGGCGGATGGAAAAACCCGATGTCGATCACATCGAGGGGCTGAGTCCGTCAATCTCGATCGATCAGAAGGGTGTTTCGAAGAACCCACGCTCCACTGTCGGGACAGTCACCGAGATTTACGACTACTTACGGCTGTTGTTCTCGAGGGCCGGACGTCCCCATTGCTACAAATGCGGTCGGCCAGTCGAACGGCAAACTGTTCAGCAGATCGTCGACTCGATACTGGCGATCGACGAGGGGACCCGGCTCCAGGTGCTCGCGCCGATGGTCACGCACATGCGCGGCGAGCACACGCAGATATTCGAGACGGCGCGGAGAGACGGGTTTGTTCGTGTGCGGGTCGACGGTGAAACGCGTGATCTCGCAGATGAATTCAAACTCGCAAAGACCAAATGGCACGATATCGAGGTTGTCGTCGACCGCATAGTTATTCGCGACGATACCGAACGGGGCAGACTCACCGAGTCGGTCGAAGCAGCGTTGCGCCTCGCGGGCGGTAACCTGATCGCCCAAAAACTAAGTGCGGGGGCGAACAGAGGCAAGGACGAAGATATCGTCTACTCAGAGCACTTCGCATGTGTTCACTGTGATATTTCGATTCTGGAGCTTGAGCCACGCAATTTCTCGTTCAACACCCCCTTTGGCGCATGTCCGACCTGCACCGGTCTCGGCTTCAAGCTCGAAGTCGACCCTGATCTGGTGATCCAGGATAAGTCGCTCAGTCTCAACCAGGGTGCGATCACCCCGTGGGAAAGGGCCGGCTCGAACTCTCCGTGGTATCACTCGACACTCGAATCGCTTGCCAGGCACTACGGTTTCTCGATGGACGCCCCGGTGCGTGAGATGGAACAGGACCATCTGCGGATCATCCTGTACGGAACCGGCGGCGAAAAGCTCGAGGTGTCGCACCAGACGCAGAAGGGTCGCGTTTACAGTTGGAACACGGCCTTCGACGGTGTGATTCCAAACATGGAACGTCGTCATGTCGATACCGAATCTGACAGTGTTCGTGAGGATATCGCCCGGTACATGACACAGCGCCCGTGTGCTACCTGCGGCGGCGCTCGCCTGAAGCCCGAGGTGCTGGCGGTGACCGTGCTGGGCATGAACGTCATGGAAGTTACCAGCCAGTCAGTTGAGAACGCCCTCAGATGGGTACAGGCCTGCCGGACCGGCGTTTGGTCGGACCCCGCCCCGAATAACGGGGAAGCCGCGCATTCTGGCGCAACTTCCAATTCTGGCAAGGCCCGGGGCAATGGCACACGCCATCATCTTGGCAATGCCCCAAAAAGCGGCAAGGCCACGCCCGGCGCCATACTCCCGCACCACGGCAATGCCACGAACCCACTCACCGACCGTGAGCAGGCGATTGCAACCCAGATCCTGAAGGAAGTTGAAGCCCGGCTGGGCTTCCTTTCGAAGGTGGGGCTCGATTACCTGACACTGAACCGTGCGGCAGCAACTCTTTCTGGTGGCGAGGGTCAGCGAATCAGGCTTGCAACCCAGATCGGGTCTGGTCTGATGGGGGTCCTGTATGTCTGTGACGAGCCTTCAGTAGGGCTCCACCCCGCAGATAACGACCGCCTGATCGGGACTCTGAAAAATCTGCGCGATGTTGGCAACACGGTGTTGATCGTCGAGCACGACGAGGCCGTAATGCGGGCCGCTGACCATATCATCGACATGGGGCCGGGGGCGGGGCTGCACGGCGGGCATGTCGTTGTAGAGGGCACGATAGATGACGTCATCGCCTGTGAAGAGTCGATAACCGGTGCATACCTGGGTGGCCGTAAGTCGATACCGGTCCCGGAGAAACGCCGCAAGGGCAATGGCAAAAAGATCGTCGTGCACGGTGCACGGGCCAACAACTTGAAAAACATTTCAATTGCCTTTCCGCTCGGCACTCTGACCTGCATTACCGGTGTCTCCGGCTCTGGTAAGAGCACGCTCGTGAACGAAATTCTTTCCAAGAAGCTTTCACAGCATTTCTACCGTTCAAAGGACCGGCCGGGCGAGCACGATGAAGTAACGGGCCTCGAACACGTCGACAAGGTGATCAACATCGATCAGTCGGCGATTGGTCGCACTCCCCGTTCGAACCCGGCTACATACACCGGCGTCTTCACGACTATCCGTGAGATTTTCGCCACGATGCCCGAGGCCAAAGCGCGTGGATACAAGGCGGGCCGGTTCTCATTCAACGTGAAGGGCGGCAGGTGCGAGGCGTGCAGCGGGGCCGGTTACGTTCAGATCGAGATGCAGTTCCTGCCGGATGTGACCGTTCCGTGCGAAGTGTGTCTCGGTGCGCGGTACAACCGGGAAGCGCTTGAGATCAAGTTCAAGGGCAAGTCGATCGCCGATGTGCTCGATATGACGGTGTCAGAAGCCGCAAAGCTGTTCGAGAACATCCCGTCGATCGCCAGTCGCATGACGACGCTCACAGACGTCGGCCTCGGGTACATCCACCTCGGTCAACCGGCTACAACGCTATCGGGTGGTGAGGCGCAGCGAATCAAGCTTTCATCGGAGCTTTCGAAGCGGTCGACAGGCCAGACAATCTACATTCTCGATGAACCGACTACCGGACTGTCGTTTGACGATGCTGCCAAGCTGATGCTGGTCCTTCACCGCCTGGTCGACGCTGGCAACACCGTGATCCTGATCGAGCACCATCTGGACATGATCAAGAACTCCGATTGGCTGATCGATCTCGGACCATTGGCCGGTGAGCGGGGCGGAGAACTTGTCGCACAGGGAACTCCTGAATACGTGGCATCGGTGAAAAAGTCAGCGACCGGCCAGTACTTGAAGAGGATGGACGGTATCAGGGCCGATGCAAAAGCCCCCGGCACGACCCGGCCCCAGAGGTTCAAGACGTCGGTGAACGGGAAAATCGCCGACGACATCACGTTACCGGATAGGCCTGCCAGCTCACCGAACGGCGCGACAAGGTCGCGTAGAAACTCGCGCAGGTGGCGACATCGTCGCCGGCGTTCCGCAACGGCTGGATGAACCTCTCCAAACTTATGATTCGAGTCGAGTGAGCCGGGTGGCTCACCGCTGTGACCCGCGAGTCTCATAGTGGTGGGTGATGACTCCCAAGCGCGTTGTGTAGCTAGCTCGGAGCCGACCATGTCGTCCGGGGCCTAAAGTAATGGTCATCAGGCGAATATGCACTGGTGGCGATCAAAGGTCATTACCGGCTTCGATCTCCAGAACGATAAAGGGCGATACGATGACACTCATCAGCATCAAGAACACTTCCAACGGCACCGCAATCATCCCGGCAAGGGGTGGTCTGGGCCTCGTACTCGGTTCCGGTGAAGAGGGCACGGTTTGTCCGGAGGGTCTTCGCGGCCAGGGCGCTTTCTTTGACATGGTGTCCCGGGGCCAGATCGCCGAAAAGGCACGGCTGGGCCGGTCGGTCCGTGTTGTGACCTTCTCGCACTCGTCAGACGATTTCGATCAGGCTGCCTGATAATCCGAACCGGACCAACAGGGTTCACATATTTGAAGAGGCCCGCCGTTTGGCGGGCCTTTTTCTGTGCGGCGTTAGTCGCAAGCTCTGCGGGGCACGATGTCGGTTGGCTGGTCGCCGGCGTTCACGGAATGGCGTTGACGAGGTTTTCGCAGGCTGAAATATCGGTCTGGCAGAGCAGGACCATGTTCCCGGCGACCATGTAAGCGTGATAACTGGTGCGGTTTCCGGTTGAAGTAATGATTCCACCACCCGCGTTCGAGTTAACCGGGCGGCCGATGGCCGCAAGTGCCGACTCGACCCCGGCCGAGTTCGCATCGGTGTGATTCGCATATTTGCGAATCTCGATATCACGTCGCTCGGAAAATCCGTAGTAGACGTTTTCGGCGAGTGGGACTGTATCGGTGTCGAATTCTTTGCTCAGTTTGAAACCGGCAGCTTCGAACTGGTCGACCGTAAACGTCTCGCCTGTGCGGACCACTGGCGCCTGCGTCTCGTCTGCAGCCAGTCCAATGAAGGTATCTGTACTCGAATCTTCGGAACCGCAGGCCGCCATCACCAGGGCCGTCATCAGTAAAAGTGTGGCAATGCCGGTAAATCGTAGTTTCAAGTCGTCCCTCCGGCGGTCGCCGATACCAGACCAACCATAGCAAACCGCCACCTTCTGCCACCTGCCACCATGGCTGCTCGCGGCAATCCGCACCAGAACATAATTCGGCACCACGAATCGGTGGAAAGATAATCGTTTTACCTTCGGGGACCTGCTGCAAACTCAGACCTGCACATCCCGGCTGCGCTTTGAATATGACCCACTTGTCGCTCTCGTCGGTGATTTCCGTGGCCAACACCGTTCGCCAGAACTCTTTTTCGAGTTTAAGATCGCTCACGTCGATTGTGATCCCGGCCAGTTGAGCGATTGGACGGTGATTCTCTGGATCGGCCATTCTAAATATTTAAAAATATTCAATCGGCCCGGTTCGCAAAATCGTCATCTACGAGCACTACCTCTCGGTCGGCCCGTGCAAGTAGTGACGCGGCAATGGCAGCGCGATAACCCGACTGACAGTGTACCCACACGGTACCCGGCCCGACGTGCGCCAGTTCCTCAGCGATCCGGCTGAAGTGGATGTTCACTGTGTGCGGCAGGGCCGAAATACGTGATTCGAGCGGATCGCGGGCGTCCACAATGGTGCTCGGCGATTCTTCTGCCATCTCTCTGAATGTTGCCGTCCGGTAAGACGTAACTGGCCGTCCTTCCGCCAGCCACTTCTTGAGACCATCATCGACTACGCCGACAATCGACCGAACGCCGATCCGATGAAGTTGGACCCTGATGTCTTCGATGTCTGCTGGTCGGTCCGAGAGCAGGACCAACTCGGTTTTCCATGGGAGTGCCCAGCCAATGTAGGCTCCGGCATCGACGGACATCGGGACGTTTACTGAACCCGGGATGTGACCGGCCGCGAAGATGCCACCGCGTCTCAGATCGATCACAATCGCTGTTGTGGCTGCGTCGGTAATCTGGTGCGGGGTTAGTTCTGGCAGTGAAATCGGCTCCGCGCTGGCATTTCCTTCTCGGTTCAAAGGTCCCATGTGAGCGTAGTAGCTCGGGAACAGCGCGTACCCGGAGAGCTGCTCACTCACGAACGAATCTTCGTCAATCGCGGTAAGCGCAGGGTTTCGGGTTTTCTCAAGGGCGATCGTCGAAGTCGTGGTGTCGGCCGCGGGCGACGTGGAGCAAAACGAGCCGGCACCGTGTGTGGGGCCCACGATAGTTGGGTCGGGCAGCTCGTTGACCATCCTGTTGACCGAACGGTACTGTGCACGTGCCAGTTGCTCGGTGAGTTCCGGTCCAAGGAGGTCAGACCGGCCGACTGCGCCTACCAGCATCGAACCACCGGAAAAGACCGCCAGTGCACCCGCCCCCGCCCCTGCGGTACCGGGCGATTCCAACACATAGCTCATATGGTGCGGGGTGTGGCCCGGAGTGTGCATGGCACGGATCGCACACAGACCTACCGGCAGCGAATCACCATCGCGTATCGGGGAATGGTCGAATGTCACATCGCTGCCGATTGGTAAAACATAGGCCGCACCGTGTCGCTCGGCCAGGACTTTTCCCCCCGAAACGTAGTCATTGTGCACGTGAGTCTCGAGCACCCAACGCAAGACCGTCCCGGTTTCGGCCAGCCATTTCTCAAAACGATCGATATCGAGTTGAGGATCGATCAGTGCCCCATCATTGCCAGACACGATCAAATAGCTCTGGTCACCAAGGGACGG
>JADFLG010000014.1 GCA_022564545.1 Chloroflexota bacterium
TAGTCGCCTGTACCCGCGCCGACTGCTCGGAACACCCTGGAGTCTCCTCGCCAGTTAAAGTTGCCGCACGAGATGAGCAGGACACCGGATTGCCGGATTGCCGCCTTCCCGGTGAGGGCGCAGGGCTGTTGACAGCGCTTGTGCCTGCGACCCACGCTGGCGTAGTCGCAATGGCAGACTCCGGGAGCGCCCGGAGCTATAAAAAAATAGGCTGCCAATGTCGCGCCTGATTAAACATTTTCGTTGCAAGTGTTCCGGAATAACCGCAGCGGGCCAGCTTTTCACAACTCATTCATTGATTCTGGGCTGCGGGATACTCGGGGCCATTATGGATAATCATCCACATCCGAGCTTGGCCTCGCGACGGACATTCCTGAAATAGGCCGCAGCGAGTGGCATCATTCAGTAATAAATATCCCGACGATTGGTACGCCGAAGTTCGCCGGCGATGGGCCGGGAAGGCAGAGTGGGTGACTGGCAAGGGTCGATATGCATTGCTTGAGCCTTGTCGAGTCCTCACTATCCAACTATTTGACAGCCAATATGAAGCCTTATTGGAGCGGAATCTGGGCAACGAATTTGGGTGTGGTAACCGCTGTCTTGGCGCCCACGAAGTGGTGGATCTGACTCACGACTATCGCCCACGGCATGAGCAACAGAATCAAGGATTGCAGCAGTGAGCAGTAGATACGGGTGTACTAACTGACGCAGGACGGCTGTACTGAAAATCCCGCGCGAATTGTCAGCAGGTAGTACCCAGCAACCAGCCAACAGATTTCCGTAAGCAGTAGGCGGGGGGGGCTACCCGCAGCTACCCAGTCGCCGTGCCAGGTGGACTGGCGACCTTCTCCACGCCTGTAGCCATCCCGTAGCCACGAAGCCCAGCTTCCTGTGGCGGCTGGACGGCTGGTACACCACGCTGCGGGCTGCTGCGCTGGTCGTCGGGGCAAGCGGGTGCTGGAGTGGGTGAGGGTGGCGGGTGAGTGGGTGAGCGGAAATCCAACATTCGAGTCGGGTGGGTCTACTTCCAACAAAACAGAGGCCCGGCTACAAGCTGGGCCTGAATAGGGGTTCAGTCTGGTCGGGGCGGCAAGACTCGAACTTGCGACCCCCCGCCCCCAAAACGGGTGCGCTACCACTGCGCCACGCCCCGACCGGTGCGCCTGCGCCTTTGCATGGGCCGGAACAGACGAACCTGACTATTGTAAAACCGTAAACGCCCGATCACATAACCAAATCAGGCCAATCCCCGCTCCGGTTCAAATTCGCCTGTCCCAATCTGGAAACCACCGTAAGTAAGCGGCAACTCACCAAAGGTTAAGAAATCGACATATTGGGGTTTTCTCCCTGAAATGTCGTGCCAGATGCATTGAGATTCGCGAAGTAAAGCGCGAGTTTTGAATTACGAGGGCGAAACAGGTCAGCCTTTCTCGCAATCGGTTCATTTATTTTTCCGGGCCAGGTCAGGCCAGATTCAGGCGGTTTCAGGCTAATCACCCGAATTCTCCAGGCTCAAACGACTGCATCTCCCACAGGTTCAAAATGAGCGCTGGTCCCGGCACGCCGGGACAGCGACGGGGTTCTAGCAACGGCAACTCTACGAATGCTCCACCGACACCGTACTGCTCAAGTGCCAGGTGGAACGACTCCCAACACCCGACCGGTGCGACGCATCCGCCGAGGGCATCCGCTCGGTGTTCTTCGCAATCACCAGTACCGGCGTTACTGGGTCGCGGGCTTCGCAACCTTTACCGGGTTCAACATGCAGATGCTGATCCGTGGCTGGATGATGTACGACCTCACTTCATCGCCGCTCATGGTGACGATGGTGACAGCTGCAATGATGATGCCGATGCTGTTCCTGTCGCTGGTCGGTGGGGCACTGGCCGACCGTGTCGACCGCAAGATGATCACGCTGGTCTCCGATGTCACGCTCCTTGCCAGCTTCATCGCATTGTTCGCCATATCGGCGGCGGGCGCGATGGCCCCCTGGCACATCATTGCCATCTCTGTCATCAACGGCATCGCCTTCTCGATGGCGATATCGGCCCGGCAGGCGCTTATCTCTGGACTCGTCCACCGAGAGCAGCTCCGCACAGCGATCGGGCTCTCGGCCACAACGTACAACACGGCGCAAATTATCGGACCCGCAATTGCCGGCGCTATCCTGCCGTTTCTTGGCCCCACATGGGCGCTCGGCGTAAGCGCTCTGGTGGTCCTGCCAGCGCTTTTCCTTTACGCGTCACTGAAGCCGGTCCACCAGCCCAACTCTTCACACGCACAGGGTTCGATCATCGAAAACATCAGGGCCGGGTTATCGTACGCATACAACAACTCTACCCTCCGGTTCCTGATGCTTGGGACTATGGTGATGATCCTCACGGTTGGACCGTTCCAATCGCTAATGCCGGTGTTTGCAGAAGATGTTTTTAAGGTCGGAGCCGGCGGGCTGAGCGTGTTGCTGCTATTCGCCGGTGTCGGGGCCCTCGCAGGTTCGATCAGTGTCGTGATTATCGACGATAAGATCGATCATCAGAAACTCGAGCTTGTCTTCGGGCTGCTCGCCTCCGCATCGCTCGCCGCTTTCGCACTGTCGCCGTGGTTTGCCCTGTCGATTCTGCTGGTAAGCGTTACGGCCTTCGCGTCAACCGGGTTCATGGTGGTCAATATGACAGTTGTCCAGGTCATGAGCCCCGACTACATCCGCGGTCGCGTCGTCAGCGTGCGGTTCCTTGTCATTGGTCTCATGCCTTTCGGTGCAATCACTACGGGAGCGCTTGCCGAAACGCACGGTGCCCCGATTGCGGTTGCGGTCGTTGCGGCAGTTGGGGCCCTCGGGTTCGCAGGCGTGCAAATAGTATCCCGAGTCTTCGCACCCCAATCTGGAAACTCTGATCCGCCCTCCCGGGGCTAGATTCCAGGGTATTTCAGGGCATCTCAACTGCAGCAGGCCCGGGAGTTCAGCAATGAAAGCAGCAGGTAATTCAGCCGTAAGACGGCGCGGTTGAAACTTTTCTTATACCGGATTACCGGTGTTGGGCCAGCGCCCGTGCCCGGCACCGGTAACCCGGTTCAAAAAGTTGTGGACAGGCAGGCGCCAGTCCCCTCGTCCTGTGAGGGAGAGGGTTGGGGCGTGGGTGAAACCCGCCTCGGAAACCTGCTTGAGCTGACGCCACCACGTCGACGCAAACCCATCACCAGATACAGGCGGCCGTGATGCCACCATGACGACTGTTCGAGACATCGTTCTGAATGAGTGGCGACCCACGCTCTCCCACGATCCTTTTATGATCCAGGGTCGGACGGTCCACCACTCACGACCGGAACACACCGGTTCAACATACAAGGGTTAGGGTGTGGGTCGCGTGCTAGAAGACGAAGCCACTGAGCGACGTCAAGGTCCCTGGCAAGGAAAATACGAACCGAATGAAAATCACGTCCTTAAGCGCGGTCTACCCGAGTTACCAGCACACGGCTCCGTCGTGGCGGACCAACCTCTGGCAGATCGTCGTCAGGGTCGAGACCGACACCGGCCAGACTGGCTGGGGTTGCGGCGGAGGCGGCAAAGCAGCAGTCGAGATCGTAAACGGGCATTTTTCAGAAATACTCGTCGGCCGGTCGGTCGATTCGGTTTCAGAGATATCGGACACCTGGGACTTTCTCTACACAGAGTCGATCCCTTACGGTCGAAAAGGCATTGCGATCATGGCGTTGAGCGGCGTTGATCTTGCGCTTTACGACGCGCTGGGGAAGGCAGAAGCAAAACCGGTTGCGGCACTTCTCGGAAACGTGAGCAAGCGCCGGATGCGCTGCTACGCCACGGGTCCGGACACCGACTGGTACGCAGAACTGGGGTTTACGGCCCAGAAGATGTCGCACAGGTGGACCGGCGACAGGTCGGTCGATCAGGCAGTGGAAATGGCCGAAAGCGCCCGCACCGCGCTGGGTCCCGACGCAGAGGTAATGTTTGACGTCTACATGTCCTGGGATTCGGAAATAACCCTCCGAATGGCCGACGCGTTGTCCCACGTCGGCATCCACTGGTTCGAGGATGTCCTGACGCCCGACGATCTCCAGGAACTGGGCGCCCTTCGATGGAAGATTCGCCCGATCAACATGGCTGGCGGCGAGCATGAGTTCACAGCTCATGGCTTCGCCGAGATTGCCAGGGCCGGGGCATATGACATCTGGCAGCCGGACATCACATGGTGCGGCGGCATAACTGCCGGCCTGCGCATTGCCAGTATGGCCAGAGCGGCAAAGGCAGAGGTGGTGCCCCATCGGGGTGGCGAACCGTGGGGTCTTCACCTGATCGCAGCATCGGGTTGCGAGGATTTCGCCGAGCTCGTTATGGGCACAAGAAACGCAGAAAAGGACGTTATGTGGCTTGGAGCTCCCGAACCAGTAAACGGCTATCTCGAGCTGGGCGACGCACATGGATTCGGCGTCGATCCCAACGAAGAGTTGCTCTGACGCCCCCTGCATCAGGTTATTTCAGCCGTTTATTTCAGGGCCCGGGCGATCTGCTCGCACGCCTGCATGTAGATCGTCGCGTCGACATTGATCGACAGGTACTGCACTCCCAGGTCAATAAGCCACTTGCCCATCTCTACATCTTTGGCGTATGAGCCGACGACCCGGTCCTGCGCCCGGGCTTTCGCCGTGGCTTCCTTCAGCGCATCTTCGACAATTTTCGATCGAACATCGCCGGGAACGCCAAGTGACTGCGAAATGTCATACGGGCCCAGGAACAGCACATCGATGCCCTCAACTGTCATAATTTCGTCGAGGTTGTCCAGGCCCTTCCGGCCCTCAATGTGGACGACGGTCATCGTCTCTTCGTTCTGGCGCGCAGGATGCCCGACGGCGTCGTCCTTGTAGTAGTTGCCGGCCCGTGTGAACACGGAAACGCCCCGTTCACCAAGAGGGGCATATTTCGCGGCGTGAACGACCCGCCTGGCGTCGTCGATCTCGTTGATTTGTGGGACCTGGACCCCGTCGGCGCCGACATCCAATGCCCGGAGGATCGGCCATTCTTCGTTGCCGCCGACCCTGATTATCGGTGCCACACCACTACCCTGCGCCGCGATAACAAGATCTGTGACGGTCTCCATCGAAAGCGAACCGTGCTCGGTATCAAGGATGCAAAAGTCCATGCCCGCGTAGCCGAGAGAGTCGATCATCGTAGTCGACGGCACGATGCAGAATGGACCAACAACGGTTTCACCGGCCTGGAGCCTCTTTTTGAGTTCGCCGCGAATGGTCTTGGTCATTTTTAATACTTCTCTTGCGGTGCCGAATTTTGCAAACTGAGCACCGATTCCAGATTAACTTTTATTGAGCGGGTCAAAGTTTACCGCCCGAGCAACAGAATCGGCAGAGAAATTCGTGGCCCAGGAAATTACGCTCGAAGACATGCATCGGTATCTCGATCTATTTGCGGAGCTTGACCTCGAGATCTGGATTGACGGCGGTTGGGGTGTGGATGCTCTACTGGGCGAACAGTCCCGGCCTCATGAAGATCTAGATTTCCTAATCGAGAAGGCCGATTCTGACCGGCTCGTGAAAGCGATACGACAGCTCGGATTCGAGGACGTCCACACAGACGATCACAGACCGTGGAACTTCGTGATGGGCACCGCTTCGGGCAAGAATTTTGATTTCCATGTAATCGAACAATTATCGGACGGTAATTACAGATACGGATCAACTGACGACCCAATCCCCGTTACGGCGGAATCGATCGATGCCACGGGCACGATCGGCGGCAGATCGGTCCGATGCCCTACCGCCGCTTTCCAGATAAACAGTCACAGCGGATACACCCTCAAACAGCAAGACATCGACGACGTGACGGCGCTCAGCGAGAAGTTTGGAATTCCGTTATTGCCCGATCAGCTGGCGTTTTGTGAATGAGACGCGGGGCGAGTTCTACCTTGCACAACGATCACTCCGTGCTTCCGAAACAAAGCGTCCTGACACCTGATTCACGAGTGGCAATCAGCGGCACCGCCAACTAATCGGGTGATCGTGCCCCGCACATTCCAGCAGTTCTGCTATCTGTGACGACATAGCCAGAGTTTATGGGCGAATTGGCGCGTCGGCCCTGGCGATTTTCTGGCGTTTACCCCGCATCCGACCGTTATCCTTCTTCGATGCCAGTTTCCCGAATAGTCTTCCTGGGCACCGGCACATCGGAAGGTGTGCCGCGAGTCTCATGTCTGACCAGGCCAGACCATGTGTGCAAAGTCTGTACCGATGCGATCAAGCCGGACTCACGTAACCGGCGGCGAAATACTTCCCTGTTAATTCAGCGGCAACTGGACGACGGGCGAACCAGCAACATCGTCATCGACGCTGGAAAGTTCTTCTATGAGGCGGCAATGCAGTGGTTCCCAAAGTACTCAGTCTCGACCATCGACGCTCTTGTACTTACCCACTCCCATGCGGATGCTGTAGGCGGCATGGACGACCTGAGAGACTGGACGAACAACGCCCAGGAATCGCTCCCGATCTATCTGAGAGAGTCCGACTTGCAGAACGTTGAGTCGCTTTTTTACTACCTGGTCGATCGCAACAGGCAGACCGGTGGTGGCGGGGTGGCCAGGCTCATTTTTAAAACGATCGATGCCAATCCCTTCATGATCGACGGACTGGAAATGATTCCCCTGCCGGTCGAGCATGGCCGGGGTCACGAGGTATTCGGCTACAGGTTCGGGCCAGTGAGCTACATTTCAGACGCCTCGGAAATATCAGATGCGACAGCCGAACTCGTCGCGGGTTCAGAGCTGCTGGTCCTGGACGCACTTCGGCCCACTCGCACGCACGGTACCCATTTCACAGTCGAAGAGGCTGTCGACCAGGTGCGCAGGTTGCGCCCGCAAAGAACTCTGCTAACGGATGCCACGCACGATATCGACCACAATTCGGTGAACGCCGCGTTGGCGAAACTCAAGGACGCCGAGGGTCTCGATATCCAGTACGCCTACGACGGCCTGGAAGTCGAGATAAAGCTGTAACCCTCAAATTGACTGGCAGGCCGTCCCCTTCCCGACCCCTGCGGATGGACGCAGACCGATTCGGTTAATTGGTGGAATCCGCGCCAACACCCTGAATTGTCCTGCCGAACGCGTGTACACAATAGACCAACTCAGATTCGTGCTGGAAGTGGCATTGTGAGATCGAAGTTGACCGCATGAAAGTTCGAATCCTCCCAGCTCCACCAAACGACACTGCAGGTGGTACATCCTCCACGCCAAGACTGGATTTCTCCAGTGGAAGCGGGAGGGTGTACTCGATTTCGATGGTATTGCCCTTCTTACGAACGAGCTTTACGAAAGACCTCAGGAAAGTCGGCCGTCAGCGAAAGTGGAGGGGATTTTGGGCTCGAAATAAGAGAGATCGGCGGTTGTGAGCCCCCAGGGATAGATTCCAGATGAGGGAGCGTGACCTTGCCCGACAACAATACCGCTGACAGAACCGAGAAAGCTGAGGAACGAACCCGAACGCACCTGGAAACGCTCACCAGTACGGCGAGCATTACATCGAAAATCCATGCGTCGGCAGCCCAAGCCTGCCCCTCGGCACCATTTTTGACGCAATCGTCACTCGTCGTGTGACCTGATCACGCGACCGGGCCTTTTACCGGTTGTCTTTCCGTCGCTGACGACGGGAGTGCCGTTCACCAGGACCTGTTCTATACCTTCTGAATACTCGTGGGGACGTTCGAACGTGGCCGTGTCCCGCACATCGGAAGGATCGAACACGACAACGTCTGCGAAATAGCCCGGCACCAGTCTTCCCCTGCGTGTAAGGCTCAGCCGCCCGGCCGGTAGTGTCGTCATCTTGCGAATGGCCTCTTCGAGCGAGACCAGTCCCGTTTCGCGAACCCTCGCAAGGAATCTTGGAAATGTCCCGTAGCTGCGGGGATGCGGCTTGCCGGCGCTCAATGGACCGGTCGCCCGCAACGAGCTTCCATCTGAAGCGATGGCAACCGAGGGTGCAGCGCTGATCCGGTCTACGTCTTCCTGGACCATCCCAGTGATAACAAGCTGGGCATCGAATTTTTCGTAAAGTCTCGCAAGCGCCTCTGCCTCACCACATCCCATATCGCTGGCAACGTCAGTAAGGCGTTTCCCCTCCAGGGTCGCATCCGGCGCATAGTTCGCGATCGCGACCTGGGCGGGACCCGTGAACTTCGCAAACGATTTTTCCAGATCGGCCACTATTTGCGCGCGGAGGTCGGCGTCCTGCAGTCTCTTCAACGCCTCATCTCGGCCACCCTCCAAAGCCCAGCGGGGGAACACGTTGCCGCTCATTGGCCCACTGGCCGACACATACGGATAAACGTCCGCCGCCGCGTCGATTCCATCGGCCTTCGCTTCCTCGATCATTTCGAGAAGTTTGCCCGAGCGACCGCGCATCGGGCCATTCGCCTTGAGGTGTGACACCTGAACCGATGCCCCCGTCCTGCGACCGGCTTCCAGCGCCTCCATCGTTGCGACGAAAAGACCGGGGCCCTCGGTTGACGAATCGCGCATGTGAGTCGAATAAAGCTTGCCCCGGTCGGCGGCGATCTGGACCAGGTCGAACACTTCCCCCGCAAGCGAGTAAAAGCCTGGTGCCATCGAAAGGCCTGATGAAAACCCCAGGGCACCGGCGTCAAGGCCCTCCGCAACGAGCGTTTGCATTTGCCTGAGTTCACCGGGACCGGGGGCACGTGTGTCCATGCCCATGACGGCCCTTCTTACGGTGCCGTGCCCTACCTGCGTTGCAATGTTCAGCGTCGAGCCGTTTTTGGCTAACGCGTCCAGGAAACCGTCGAAGCCGGTCCAATCTGGTGCCCACTCGGTGTCGTACCAGGCCTTGCGCGTTTCTAAGTCGGAACCCGAGTCTCCGATCAGCGGGGCGCAAAAACTGATGCCGCAGTTGCCCACATACTCAAAGGTCACGCCCTGGGTAATCTTGCTGTCTGCGTCGGGGTCTACAAAGAACGAAAAATCTGCATGGCTGTGCAGGTCGATAAAGCCGGGAGCAACGACCTTGCCGGTGGCGTCGATCGTTCGACGCGCTTCCCCTTCTATCGGCTTGCCAATGGCAACTATCGCGTCGCCGGCAATCGCCATGTCTGCCGGGTAGCCCGGAGTTCCGCTCCCGTCGATCAACATGCCACCACGGATCACGACATCGAACAATTATTTCTCTCCCGACGCTGGAGATCGTTCACGAGTGGAACGGTTGTACCAGTCGCCTCTTATGCAGGCGGCACGCTGGGTGCCCCGCACCAGGCGTAGTTCTGGAACTTCATTACTGCACTCTTCGATGGCGATCGGACACCGGGTGCGGAACACGCATCCCGACGGCGGGTTCAGCGGGCTGGGGATATCACCCTCCAACACGATGCGGCTGCGCTTGCGCTCCAGTTCCGGGTCGGCCGTTGGCACAGCCGATAGAAGCGCCTTTGTATAGGGATGTTGCGGACTGTTATACAGCTCGTCTATCGACCCGGTTTCAACTATTTTTCCCAGATACATCACAGCTACGCGATCACTGATATTGCGTACCACCGAAAGGTCGTGAGCAATAAAGATATAGGCCAGCCCGAACTGCTCTTGCAAATCCTTGATCAGGTTGATCACCTGGGCCTGTATCGATACGTCGAGCGCGGAAACGGGCTCGTCGAGGACCATCAAGTCCGGTTTTGCGGCAAGTGCCCGAGCAACGCCGATCCGCTGCCGCTGGCCCCCGGAAAACTCGTGGGGATAACGTCCTGCCATCGTTGGGTTCAGGCCCACCAGGCGCAGTAGTTCCGCGACTCGTCGCCGGTATTCGCTCTTGGTCGAAGTCAAACCATGTATCTTCAGCGGCTCCCCTATCAGGTTTCCCGCCGACATACGGGGATTCAGCGAACCGAAGGGGTCTTGAAACACCATTCCGATGCGGCGGCGCATTTGCCGCAGTTGCAGCCCACGCGACTGGGTGATGTCCTGTCCATCAATTAAAATCTCGCCCGCGGTCGCATCCTCCAGCTTGAGAATCGCCCTGCCGATCGTAGTCTTGCCCGACCCACTCTCTCCAACCAGCCCGAGCGTTTCTCCCCGATACAGCGAAAGGTTTACGCCGTCCACCGCCTTTATTACGCCTACCTTGCGCTGAATGATGAAACCCTTTTTAACAGGGAAGTGGACCTTCAGGTCCCGCACCTCCAGCAACGGCGATCTGCTGTCGCGGTCGAGCGAGTTGCCCTCGGTCTCGGGGTCGCTCCGCGTGGCTGCGACCGTCAAACGGTCACTCCTGGCAGATTCCTGGCGACCCGCTCGTGCTCCCAGCACGCGCCGTAATGCAGATCGCCAACTTCGACCAGTTCCGGATCTTCTTCCTGGCACCGCTGGACGGCGTAGTCGCAACGGTCCACGAAGGCACAACCCGGGGGCAGGTCGGCCAGATTGGGTATCTCGCCCCTGATTGGTTCGAGCCTCGCATCCGCGTCCAGGTCCAGCGTCGGCACCGAATTCAACAGCCCGACGGTATACGGGTGTTTCGGGTCCTTGTACACGCTGTCCAGGCTTCCGGTTTCACGGATCCTTCCCGCATACATCACGTTCACCGTATCGGCGTAGCGGGCAACAACACCCAGGTTGTGGGTGATTATTATCACGGCAGTCCCAATCCTGTCCGTAAGGTCCTTGATGATCTCCAGTATTTGCGCCTGAATCGTGACGTCGAGCGCGCTGGTGGCCTCGTCGGCTATCAGGAGCGTTGGCTCGCAACTGAGCGCCATTGCGATCATCACCCGCTGGCGCTGGCCCCCGGAAATCTGGTGCGGGAAGGAATTGAGCCTGGTTTCGGGATCGGGCATTCCGACCAGCTGCAGCAGTTCCGTCGACTTTCTAAGCGCCTGGTTTTTTGTCATTCCCAGGTGGAGTTCAAGTGGCTCACGCAGTTGCCTGCCGATGGTGAGCACCGGATTGAGCGAGGTCATCGGCTCCTGAAATATCATGCCGATATCGCGCCCTCGTACGTTGCGCACTTCCTGTTCCGACATGGTGAGCAGGTCCTGACCACGAAATATGATTTTGCCAGCCACAATTCGGCCTGGAGGGGACGGAACAAGACGCATTATCGACAGTGCTGTGACGCTCTTGCCACATCCGCTCTCGCCAACCAGCCCCAGTGTCTCGCCTTCATGCAGAACAAAAGAGACGTTGTCGACGGCCTTGATCACGCCCAGGCGGGTGCGGAAATGGGTAGAGAGATTTTTCACGTCCAGCAGTGTCTCAGCGGTCATCTACTCGCTCCGAGAATGTTCAGGACGAACCAGATAGTTGCCATATATGACCGGCTCATTTCCGGCCTCATTGAAACTCGGGTACTCAAAAGCCGATTACCACTCTGCAATCTTTGAGTGTCAGCACTCTATTTTCGGAATCCCAGGTATCAATCGTTCCGACTACCGAGTTGGTACCGTCCGGCGTGAACCTGCGAAGTTCAGCTTCGGTGATGATCTCGAAAATACATGTGACCCGCCCAAGCCCTGCCTTGAAGCTAACGTAAGAATCGCCCGCTGCGTCGTTGCCAGCTTCCAGAACATCTCCCTGCACCACGAACTGTTTGCCGATTTTCTGATTCGCCGTCTCGGGCGTTTTCCGGAACTCACGCTCAAGGTCTCTTGCACTTGATCGCGGGTACTCATCGAAAGACAGTTCGTCTACGAGCCTGCCCGTTACTTCTTCGTCAATTGTCCTGTTGGGCGGCGTGGGCGTCGGGCTCGCCGCTACTTCGTTCGCTGCCGAAGGTGTTGGAGTCGCCGTCGTCGCCACAAGGGGGGCTCCCATTACGGGTTCAGCTTCACCCGGAGTGAGTTCGATAAAAACCGGCCCGGTACCGGCAGGACTATCGTCTGACCCTCCGCAACCGGAAAAGCCTGCTGCGAGAACAATCAACAATATTGACGCTATCACTCGGTACATATGCGACTTACCTGACGGGAGGAGATCGTCTCTTGATTTTTCAATAAATAATACCCGCGTCGAGATTTTCGACCCCTACTCTTCTCCGCGCAGTCGAGGGTCCAGCACATCGCGAAGTCCGTCCCCAACCAGGTTTGCCGCGAATACCGTCAGCGCAAGAAATATGCCGGGGAAGAATGCTATCCAGAAAGCCGTCCTTATGAATGCGCGCCCCGAAGAGATGATATTGCCCCAACTCGGGATAAATTCGGGTGTGCCGACTCCCAGGAATCCCAGTGCAGCCTCCGTAAGAATTGCGCCACCGAAGAATATAGATGCCTGGATGATCACGGGCGCCAGCGTATTGGGCATTATGTGGAAAAAAAGAATGCGCTTGGTACTGGCCCCAGACGCGCGCGCAGCGTCAACGTAGGTCCGCTCCCGCAGGCTTAGTACCACTGCTCTGACCACTCGGGTCATAACGGGAGTATCGACGATCGCGATGATCATAATGACATTGGTGAGGCTGCTGCCCAGGGCTGCCACAAGGGCCAGTGCGAGTATCAAAGTTGGGAACGACATCATGCCGTCCATAAAACGCATGACTATATTGTCGGCAACGCGGTTATAGCCGACGACAACACCCAGTGTGACGCCAATAACGGTGACAATAATGGCCACACCGCCACCAACGTACAACGATGTTTTTGTACCGTGAACAGTGCGCGAGTACACGTCTCGACCAAGCGTGTCTGTACCAAACCAGTGCTCGGCAGATGGTGCGTTGACCCGATCGATCAACGCAAGTTCCGTAGGATCGTAGCGCGCAACCAAGGTCGCCGTGGGAAGTATGGTCAGTATGGAGATCACGACCATGAACGCGATGATCGTCAATCCGAACAGCAGGTTCGGATTCGAAAGCATGGTGCTCCAGCCGGTAGCTACCAATTTACGAAGGCGAACACCGAGAGGAGGATCTTCGTAAATATCCACCGCCGCAATGGTCCCTTCGGTACCGGATATCAATTAGAGCCTCACCCTCGGATCGAAAAACACGTATGCCAGATCGACCATTAAATTAATAAACACGTAAAGGGACGCGAGCAACATAAGCATTGACTGGACCACAGGGAAGTCACGATTTTTGACCGTCTCAGCGACCAGTCTCCCAAGACCTGGGATGGTAAATACCGTTTCGGTGACCACCACGCCGGTAATCAACCCACCGGCCAGGGCGCCAATTACAGTGATTATGGGGATGGCGCCGGCGCGTAGCGCATGCCTGAACAACACCGCCCTGTTCGCCAGTCCTTTGGCCCTGGCCGTCCGGATATAGTCTTCTCTGAGAACCTCAAGAATTGAGGCACGGGTCATGCGGATGATTATCGATGAACCGCTAATGGCCAGCAGTGATACAGGCAGCGTAATCGACCGTATCCAACCCGTGAAACTTTCTGCAGGCGACACATAACCGATTACCGGAAACCATCTCAAGTAAACGGCGAATGCCAGGATCATTATGAAACCCAGCCAGAACCCCGGTATGGAAATGCCCAGTGCCGCAAAGATCTGGATCACCCGGTCCCAGCGAGACCCGGCTTTCCACGCTGCGAAAACGCCCAGAGGGATGCCGATGAGCACCGCAAATAGTCCGCCAAGAACCGTCAGGCTTATCGTCGGTCCCACCCGGGTCCTGACAAGTTCTGCAACCGACTTGCCGGAATATATCGACCTTCCGAGATCTCCCCGCAAGGTACGGCCAACCCACTCAACGAACTGAGTGGCAATCGGCTTGTCCAGCCCCAGTTCTTTGCGGATTAGCTTCACGTCATCCGGACCGGCGTAGTCGCCTGCCATGATATTGGCGGCGTCTCCCGGTGCTATATGCACCAGTGAAAAGGTCAGGACTCCCACAAATATCAAGATGGGGATGACGGCCAGCACTCGCTTGATGATGTACGCAGTCAACTAAAGGTCCAAATCATACTGAGTGAGCACATTGTCTAAATCTAACGCTCATCGCCATCACCGAATCACGCGTTTTAGTGAATATCCGGCAGGCAGGCCTGCACAAAACCGTATGTAACGTACACCGCACACCGATTTGCGGCGGGGCCCGTGAGCCCCGCCGCAAATGCTATCAACTACTTACCGGTCAGAGGTCAGAAGCGTTCAGTTCGACCGCCAGGCGTTGTAGACGTTGACCGGCATGCTGAATAGCGTTACCGATCCCTCGATGTTTGCACGAATACCCATGGTCCCGAACGTGTCGCCGAAGGAAATGTACGGTATGTCTTCCCAGAAGACATTCTGCATTTCCTTGACTATGGCGAGCTGTTCAGATGCCGTGGTTGCACGCGCCAGTTTTTGCATTCCTGCAGTCATTCGACCCGACTCGTCCTGGTACTTGTTCCAGTACTTGTTCTTGGCCAGTGAACTGTTCAGCAGCGGGTTAGCGGCCCATGCCCCACCACCGGCAGTGTGGAAAACGTCCCAGAGCTCAGGCTTTTCACGCCAGTTCGTCTGGGTTGCCCAGTCGGTCTGCTTGAAGATGACGTTGAAGCCCATTTCCTCAAGTGTCTGACGGGAAATCTCTGCCGGGCCAGCGAACCTCGGGCGGTCTCCGGCCTGGAGGACGATAATGTCGGTACCAACAAGACCCAGATCTTTAATGATCTGCTTGGCCGCCTCAAGTCCGCCGTTGTCACGGTAGTTGTAGATACCTTCCGAGCCATCGGCGAATCCACCCCATTTGCCTGCGCACGCCATCATCGACGGGCAAGTCGTCCAGAAACGCTCGTCGCCGACAGCCGCTCGCAGCGCATCCTCGACCGGGTAGGCCATTGCGAATGCACGGCGAACCCTTACGTCGGTGAACGGACCTTCCACGTTGTCAATCCACGCGCCGTCACGTGTAGAGCTGTTGGTGGCAATCCGAATGTCCAGGTCAGGGTTCGCTCCCAGAGTGTCAACGATGTCGCCCGGGATACCGCGCGAAATCAAGTCAATCTGGCCAACCTCTAACGCAGCAATCTTCGCGTTCTCGTCCGGAATTACCACGTAGTCGACGGTGTCGAAGAACGCATCCTTACGACCTGCCATGAACGATCCAGCGGAGTCGGCCGGACTGTAGGCCTCGTAACGCCGCACCAGCAGGTGGTCGCCGGGAACCCACTCGACAAACTCGTACGGTCCGGTCCCGATCATTACCTCCGCGCCCTCAGCAGCCGGGATGTTGTACATCTCTGGCGGCATGATGACCGGGGCGTACCCGCCAATGCGGGCCATGCCTTCGAGCACCAGCGCTGTCGGCTCAATCATATCGACGGTAAAAGTCAGCTCGCCGGTCGCGGTCACATCATCGATGAAACCGAAAATTATCGAGCCGTAGTTGTCACGCTCTGCCCAACGGGACCACGAGTTGACGGCATGCTCCGCCGTAAGCGGGACCCCGTTGTGGAATTTGATCCCATCGCGGAGCTTGAAACTCCACTGCAGACCATCGTTGCTCACCGTCCACGAGTCCATCAGCAACGGCGTCGCGATCAAGTCCCGATTGTACGCAAGCATGCGCTCCTGGACCGCGAACGATATCTCGTACGCCGTCGTGCCGGTCGTCCGATGGATATCCAGTGTTGTGATCGCCGCGCCAAGGGCTACTCTCAGCTCTCCGCCGAACCTTTCGTCAACCCGAGCGGGTGCCGCTGCATCGGATGGTGCCGCGGTGGCAACGACGATTTTTTCGACCTCACGGGTGACTTCTACCTGGACTTCCCTTTCGACAATGACTGTCTCAATAACCGTCGTGACCGTATCGCTGCCACAGGCCACAGCGAATACGATCGTGAGCGGCAACGCGAGCAACGCGTAACGCCCAAACTTTCGTAAATAACGATTCATTTTCGATCCTCCTATTGCACTGATGCACGGTTCAGAGCACGGCATACCATACTCTACGAATCGTAAATCAACAACAATGAGAACATGTGATGCGGCGCAATATCGAAAGACCCGGAATGTCGGACCGAGATGAACGGCGTAATCTGATCGATATTTTGCGGAGCGATCACCGTGATCCGCAAAATGCCGTGTTCGAAACGGACGAAAACTTCCAGACTGGGATAAAGCGATACCTGGAATCGAAACTCCCCGCACAGCTGCTAAAACAACGGGCACCGGGTCACGGAGCGACGGTCATCCGCGACCGGTTCGGGGTGCCCCACATATTCGCCGAAAACCCGGACGATTTATGGTTCGCGAGCGGATATGTCCAGGCCCAGGACCGTTTGTGGCAAATCGACAATCGGCATCGCGTCGCTACCGGCACACTGGCAGAGGTCGTTGGCAGCGAGGCCCTGCACGGAGACCTTGAGAGTCGAACGATTGGCTTCGAACGCGCTGCCCGCCTGGAGTTTGCCGATATAGATGATCGGGCCGGTTCGGCGTTGGAGGCATATGCACGCGGCGTGAACGCCTGGACCGATGTGGCCATTGACAATTTACCTGTCGAATTTGAGGTGTTGGGGTACGAGCCGGGAGAGTGGTCGCCGATCGCCACCCTCGCTGTACTGCGAGAATTCTGGTGGTCGCTAACGGGCCGTCTGCACCAGATCGTGGGTGCGGAGCGCGTCTTGCGCGATGCGCCACCCGACGTTGCCGACAGATTCCTTACACCGGAAGTGACGGAATATATTGTGCCCGGTCATCTGGATTCCGATGGGAGCGTGCCTGACGGCGGGGGTGGTGAAGGAGGTGGCGACGATGGCACCGGATCGAACAACTGGGTCGTAGGCCCGTCCCGTTCCAGAACCGGCCTGCCCTTACTGGCGTCCGACCCCCACTGGCCCATCCATTTTCCCGACCTCTGGTACGACCAGCACCTGATCGGGCCCGGTGTCGACTGCATTGGCGCTGCCTATGCGGGTGTCGGTCCCATTGTTTTCGGACGCACACGCGAGGCCGCCTGGGCACGCACCAACAACGTCTCCTCCGTTCGGGACCTGTATCACGAACGATTGGATCCCGACGACCCTTCAAGGTACATCGATGGGACAACCTCGGTCCCTTTCGAAATTATCGAAGAGACAGTTCATGTCAGGGGTGGAGAAGTTTCTAACTTGAAGATTCAACTGACCCGGCGCGGCCCTATAGTGAACCAGTTCATTCCACCGATCGACTCAGGCGGCGATGGACCGGTGTCGCTAAAGTGGGTCGGTCACGAGCGAATCGGCGATTTTAGTTCGCTCATGGCCCTGAATCGCGCCCGGTCTGCCGATGAAATCAAGCGGGCGCTATCCGGGTGGAGGTTATCTGTCTGGAACGCGGTTTACGCCGACGATGCCGGGAACTTCGGATACCAGATGAGCGGCGCGGTGCCGCGGCGCGGGCGCATGACTCGCGGCACCCGTGACGCCTCTGGTGTAGAAGACCAGTGGCGCGGTTACACCGGTACCGATTTACTGCCCGGTCTGCGTAATCCCGATCGAGGATGGGTCGCAAGCGCCAACAACACTCCGGCTCCGGTATCGCTGCTGGGGGAAATTACCGGCGCGTACGCAGACGGCTACCGGTTCAGACGGATTGGGCAGGTCCTCGGCAAGGGCGACCGAATGACTCCAGCAGACGTCAGGTCTTTGCAGTGGGACAACTTCGACCAGCGGGCATCCGAACTGAAAGGTCACGTAGTCGACCTTTTGCAATCGGGGGGCGAGACAGACTGCCTTCTCGCTGCCGGAGCGCTCACATCGTGGGACTGTCGTTTCGAAGGTGATAACGCTGGCCCCGCGGTGTGGACTGCGCTGTGGTCGCGATTGTCGAAGGCAGTGGGCGCGGCCCTGCTCGGTTCTTCGGCCGCAGAACTCATGGCCGAATCGGCGGGAGCGGTCGTCCGCTCTCTGCTATTGGGCGAAGAAAATCCACGTGATTACGGTCTCGACCTTCTGGACCTGGTGAAAACAGCAGCCTCCGATGCGTTGAGTTACCTCCGGCAGGCCCTCGGGCCAGATATTTCCGACTGGGGCTGGAATCGCGCTCACCATGTGAGCCTGGATCATCCCGCAGCCCGCACGGGCGCAATGAAAAAACTTATGAACCGCGGGCCGTTTTCGTGTCCGGGCGGCGGTGGCGTGGTGAACAACCGCCGTCCAATCGAAACCCCCCAGGGGTTTGTGAATGCCAGCGGGGTCAGTTACCGGCTATTCGTAGATATGTCGGAGCCAGGCAGGGCATGGGCCGCCTCCCTGGCCGGACAGTCCGGGCAGCCCGGCAGCGATCACTATGATGACCGGGTGCAGGAGACTTTGAGGAACGAGTACCATCCGCTTTTGATGGACAGGGCGGAAATCGAGAGGGAGGCCGTGCACGAGTTTGTCGCCCCGGCCGATGACTCAAGACAGGACCACAGACACTCGTTAATTTGCGAACCGACGCTGGGCGGCGGTGAGTAAACAGCCAGACGCCAGAAGGTTAGATAGCACTTGACTGGAACCGGCTGGTGAAATCAGATGAAAATTGAAGAGCTACAGATAGACATCGTAGAACTTGGGTCCCTTGCACCCGAGTGGCGGCCCCTGCGGCAAATGCAGGAGTACCCGGATTCTCACCGCGTCAAGTTCACACACAGGCCGTTCGAAGGGGAGGGCGTGACGGGCCCGCCAACCCCAGCGTACGCCGCGATCCTGCGCATACAGACCGCCGATGGCATCGAGAGTCCCGGCGTGCTCTGGTCGTCGTGGGGCCGGGAACAGCTGGAATGGGACGCCCGCACTTTCAAGGTCCAGTGGGCACCCGAACTGGTGGGGGTGAACGCGCTCGACCGAGAGTACATCTGGCACAAAATGTGGATGGCCCGCCGCTATTTCCACATGCCTTCAACCGCGCCGCTGGCGCTGATCGACGAACTGCTGTGGGACCTCGCCGGCCAGAAGTCTGGCCTGCCTGTGCACAAGCTACTGGGTGGATTCCGGGACAGGATACCTGCCTACCTGACGGAAACCGCAGTCTCGTTCGATGAGGCACTGGTATCTGCCAGGCGCGCCAGGGAACAGGGTTTTCACGGATTCAAAGATCATTCAATACTCGGCGTCAAAACCAACATCGAACTGGCGCGTGAACTTCGCACGGTCGTTGGCGACGATATGGTGCTGATGCACGACCCGGTCCAGCAGTACACGGTGGACGAAGCGATCAGGGTCGGAAGAGAACTGGAAAAACTCGATTACCTGTGGATCGAGGAGCCGCTGCAGGAATCGGACCTGCATGGCCTCAAGCGTCTTTCCGACGCCCTGGACCTTCACGTCCTGGCGCTGGAATCGGTCCAGGGAGCTCCGTATCTCGCGGTCGAGTACCTGAGGTCGGGTGCCATCGACATAGTGCGGCAGACCGGGCTCGGCATAACCGGGCAAATGAAGCTGGCGAACCTTGCCGAGATGTTTGGGATCAACTGCCACGGAGGCAACCCTCACGTGGTGGCTGCAATCAGAAACGACGATTGGTGGGAACATCCTGCATGGCCTGCGACAGCGCCCGACCGTGTGCTGACTGCAGCGACCTCGGAAATGATTCGCAACACACACCACGTCGAGAACGGATTCATGTACGTCCCGCAGACCCCGGGCCTGGGGCGAGAAATCGACTGGGATCAGATTAACGAACGCACGGTGCTGTCTATCTAAATGACCTGCAAACCCGTCTTTTGCACCGGACAAAAAACTTGAAACGGAGATTCGAATATGACCGTTGATTGGCCCTCTGCCGAAAGTTCCCTGATGGGCAACGCATGGGTCTGTTCCCGGGCGAACGACCACGTCAACATGCTCTGTGACTCGATCGGGGTGCGCTGGGGTGGCTCCGAGGGAGAGCGGCGTGCGGCTGAATACATCAGGTCTCGTTTCGAGGAATATGGTCTTCAGGAAACCTCGACCGAGGAGTTCGAGGTCGATACATGGGAGGCCACGTCCTCATCGATATCGATCGACGGTGAAGACGACCGAATTCTTGATGTTCGACCCAGCCTGTTCTGTCCGTCAGTCACCGCAACGGCGCCGATCGTAGATGTCGGCTTCGGGATGGCACACGAGGTCGGGCCGCTAACGGGGAGGTTGGACGGCGCGATCGCCCTCATTTCAGGCGCATACGAACCGTTTTCTCCGCCTGAATCGCTGACAATCAGGCTCGAACGGCTCGCCACCCTTGGAGTTGTCGCGTGCATTACACCTTACGCAGCCGGGGGCCGACGCACGTCGCACGGCCACGCGGGCGACTGGCGTGACGACGACCCGAACACGGTGTCGTTGCCGCTTGTCCATACCTCGCGCGAAGACGGGGCGCTGCTGGCACGACGGGCTGCGTCAGGTGCCACGGTTACCTTGCAGGTGGATTCACAACGGACCACCGCGACTTCACGCAACGTCATGGGCGACCTGGCGGGTGACATCTGGCCGGATGAATGGCTGGTCCTCGGTGCACACCACGACACCACGGTCGATTCTCCCGGCGCAAACGACAACGCATCGGGGTCGACCGTGGTGCTGGAAGTCGCAAGACTGCTGGCTCAACTGAAGCGGGAACAGGGTATCGGTCCCGGTCGTTCCATTCGCTTCGTCACGTTCGGCTCCGAGGAGCAGGGCCTTCAGGGCTCGGCGGCGTATGTTGAGCGGCACTACGGCCCGGACCCGATGCCGCGGTTAATGGTTAACCTTGACGAGCTCGGAACGGGCTCGATGAAGGGAGTCGTTCTGCAATTTCCTGAACTCAGACCGCTGATTCAGAAAGAACTGGACGCGATGGGCGAAGGCCTGAAGTGTCACGTGCTGGCACAGATGGACGCAACAGGAGATGGGTTCCCGTTCGCTCGCAAAGGCATCCAGGCCGCAATGCTGTGGCGCTGGCGGTTTGTCGGTCGACACCCTGATGTCGCATTCGGTCACAGCTCAAGTGACACGGTGGATAAGGTGCGAATCAGGGAATTGAAGGAATATGCCGGGTTCCTGGCGCGGCTGATGCTCCGTGTTTCACACACAACGCCCGAAGAATGGCCGCAGGAACCGCTAGATACCGTAGAGATCAAGGCGCGGATCGCGCAAGAACGCGGCTCCGTTGTAAGGACCATGTAAGCAGGCAGGATTCACTTTAGAAATTATCCCAAAACCCATAACTTCCTCTCCCCGGGGAGAGGGTTGGGGTGAGGGGAATGTCGCTGAGTTGCCATACACGTTCGAAAGCATCAAAACGCCAGTCGCGCGTTCCCCCTCAACCTAACCTTCTCCCCAAGGAGAAGGAATTAACCGCGTCGTCTGACACTTATGAGACAGCCTCCGTGGAGAAGGATTTAACTACGCGTGCTTTTCTGGCCGATGCCTTCGCCTGTGATCTTAATTTGGGGCCGGTTCTCGAGTTGTGATCAGATCAGGCCTGCCGCCCGCACCGCGTGCAGCCCCGCCTCGTAGCCGCTTACCGTCTCGTCAATATCGGCGTCACTGTGCGAAGCCGACAGGATCATCGAAGCCGGATGCGTCCAGAGGCCTTCATTAATGATGGCGAGCTGGAGTTGGTCGAGGACTTCGGTCGAGACCGGCCTGCCGCCCTGCTCGACCCCGGCCGGAACGGCGTGCGGGTCATCGGTGTCCACCGGGGTGCCAAGGCTGACCATCGCTATCGAGGAAACCCCGTAAGCCCCACCGGGGATTTCCATCGATTGGAGCACCTTGTTGATGCCCGCCTTCAGCCGGGTGGCCTGTTTATCCGCCGTTTTCACAATCGGATCGCGTTCCACAATGCCCAGAGCAGCCTTGCCCGCGGCCGCGCAAAGGGGGTTCGCGTTAAACGTGCCGGGATGCCTGATGCCCCCTTCTCCCACAGTATCGACCACATCAGCCCTGCCGCCCACGCAACCGCCGGGGAGCCCACCGGCCAGGATCTTGGCAAATGCGCTCAGGTCCGGAGTTACCCCGTAGCGGCCCTGGCATCCGGCATTCGACCAGCGGAACCCGCTGACAACCTCGTCGAAAATCAGCAAGACGCCGTGCGATGCAGTCAGTTCACGCAATCCCCGGATAAATTCGGGAGGCGCAATGTCGTTCCCCTGGAAGACCACCGCTGCGACATCGTCACGGGCCACGAGAATCTCGTCCAGTGCATCGAGGTCGTGCGCGGGGGTGTTGATCACCGTCTCGCTCGTGCCGTGGGGAATGCCGTATTGGCGGTCCGTCTCCGGGTCCGTCACGTAGGCCGGGTCGGACCAGCCATGGAATGCGCCTGCGAACTTGACGATCTTCTCTTTGCCGCTGAACACCCGGGCCATCTTGAAAGCCATCATTAGTGCTTCGGTGCCCGAGGCCACGAACCGCAGTTTTTTCACCGATGGGACCAGCCTGATCACGGCCTCGGCCCACTCCACCTCCAGGCGGGTACCGGAACTCAGGTGAGTTCCCTTCGTCATTTGTGACTGGACAGCCTCGACGATCGCGGGATGTGCCTGCCCGAGGATCATCGACCCGTGGCCGGTCTTGTAGTCGATGTACTCGTTGCCATCGACGTCCCACTTGCGGGGCCCGCTGCCCCGTTCCATATAGACGGGGTACGGCGACATGGCGCGACCCACATGCGTCACGCCGTGTGCGAACAGGGCGTTAGATTTTTCTGCCAACGGCTTTGATTCGGGGTGTAGTTCCAGGAACCGGTCTTCAATGCTGGTCATTTTTGCGGTCTTCCGATCGGTCTTTCGTTCTGGGCGTTTGTGGTCGTCGATATTGCCTGTTCAGACAAACCAGGCTGGATTACGAAACGAGATCATATCCAGAAATATCAATACGTCAAAAGAAAACTTCGAAGAGATGCCCCCGCCCGCTAAACCCGTATCTCATATTTCGTAATTTTGGACGCCGTTGTTGCCGATAACCACATCGTTTGGCCGACAAATTCACCCGGCGCTCACGTCAGCTCGGGGTCAACGTGAATCGCCGCGGGATCGATCTCTTCAGGACTGAGTTCGCGGCACAGTTTTCTGTAAACCTGGATGCGATAGCGACCCGAATCGACCATCAGCACCAGCCCGTCGGGGCCGATTGTCACCGAGGTCGGGTTCCGGAACCGCTTTTCATCGTCGAGGTTCACCACGTTCTCGCGGATGCGGACCATGTCGAGGTTGGTCATCAACTTTCCAATGCCGCGTTCGTTGAGCGTCGCATCGCCGCGGAACGACTCGATGAACATCCCGCGCGGGTTGAACATCAAGACCCGGTCGTTGCTCCGGTCCGCCACGTAAATATCGCCGTGGCTGTCGACCGCCACGCCGCTGGGGCGGTTCATCTCACCCGGTCCGTTGCCGGGGCGGCCTATCACCTGCAGCAGTTCGCCATCGAACGAGAAGCGCTGCACGCGGTCGTTCCGCCAGTCGGCGACGACCAGCGTGCCTGTCACCGGGTCCACCGCTATGCCCCACGGGTGATTCAACTGCCCCGGGTCGCTGCCGAACCCGCCAAAGCCAGAAATATGTTGCCCATCACGGGTGAACCGTTCGATCCGGTGGTTGAGAGAGCTGACGACCCATACGTTCTCGTCTGCGTCGAGGGCTATTCCAGACGGCGCGTTCAACTCGCCGGGGCCGTCGCCCGCGGTCCCCCAGTGACCCCGTGCGTCTCCGGTTGCGGAATCGAACTTCGCGACGACGTTGGCGTGCTCGTCTGTCACGAACAGGGTGCCCGAACTGTCGATTGCGCACATCACTGCCGACGGCATAGTTTCCGCACCGACCGGGTCCAACTCTCCCGAGAACGAAATGACGATGTCGTCTTCGTAGCCCGTGTCGTCCAGGCGAACGCGCACGAACCGGCTCCGGGCCACGGTTACGCCCGCTTCGGAGTACCGGTTGATCACGTAGAGCCAGCCGTCCGGAGCCACGGCTACGTCCTGCGGGCCTTTGAACCCGCCCGCCGCCAGTCGCTGACCCAGCGTATTTTCGTAGCGGTGGCCGATCCGCATCATCGACGGGTATAAAGACAGCGGGTCGAAAGTGGCGGCGGTGAACTTCGTCGTCGATTCGGGGGCCGGTGTTGTTGTCATGTTTCGTGTCCTTAAGTGCCGTCAAGCGCCGTCCACGTCAGGAATTCAGGGGAGCCAGAATCCCGTCGAACTTTTCGAAGTGGCCGTTCACTATCGGATCCGGCTGAATATTGAACCAGTCGTCAAGGACCGTCGAGTACATAGACCTGAAGTCGTTGTTGAAACGGAGGTCACCGCTCACCTGTTCAGTCGGTTCAAGGCTCGGGTATTCGCCATACAGGCCGCCGTTGACACGGTCGCCAATCAGGAACGCTCCCCCGCCGGAACCGTGGTCTGTCCCGTTGCCATTGTCCCGGACCCGCCTGCCAAATTCCGAAAACACCATCATGACCACCTCTTCCGCAGCGTCGTGCTGGCGCAAATCGGCGAAGAAGTCGTCAACTGCGCGGGAGACCTCACCCCACAGTTTCGCCTGGATCTGGACCTGGCCCCCGTGCACGTCGTATCCCCCGTGCTGGGCGTAAAACACCCGTGTTCCCAGTCCGGCCAGGTGGATCTGGGCTATGCCCCTCAGGCTCTGTGCGAGCGGGTCGGAAGCGTATTCGATGGTGGACGAATAGTTCGCGGGAGCGGCTTTTAGCATGTCGACACCGGCCATCGCGTCCATCCCGATCTGTCCGATGTGCTGCATTACCATTGCACCTTCATCGAACTCCTCGGGTGTGTACATGCGGGTAAACGCGCTCAGGGCGCGGCGCTGGCTGGTCCCGGAAAGCGAGGTGAGCAGGCCGTAGCTTTCAAGTTCAGTAACGGAAATCGCCGGCGTGCCGGTGAGGTACATCGCCCTCGGCAGACCTGCGCCGAAACTGACCCCGGTCACCACGTTCTGCTTGTTCGGGTCGAGCTCGCGTATCACGCGTCCCAGCCAGCCCTCGCTGCTGAATTCGCCTGGCTGTGCCGTATGCCAGATGTCCATCGACCTGAAGTGCGACCGGTCAGGCGCCGGGTAGCCGATGCCCTGGATGACGGCCACATTGCCTTCATCGTAGAGCGATTTGATTTCGGCCATCGCCGGATGGAAGCCAATCCGGCTGTCGATGTGAAGCGCCTCGTCTTCCGAAACGCCAACGGTCTTGCGAAAATCGTAGTACAGCGGGTCGCCGTAAGGCACGACCGTGTTCATGAAGTCATTGCCGCCCGACAGTTGAAGGACCACAAGCACGGGCTGTTTGCCCTTGCCTGTACGCGTTCCGTTCTGTGCCATTGTCCCCGATTCCTCAAGTATTTTATCTATGCGATTGCATTCGTCACGGTTTGCCCGTAAATCGGACTTTCACGCCAGTTGATATTCCTTCGATGTGCCGATCAGCGCCAGTATTTCGGTCAGCGCTGCCACAAGTTCATCACCTCCGCACTGGATAATTTCCGGACTCGACAGTTCGTCGGCGATAACCCGCCGGGTGGCAACGTCGAGGTCCAGGTGGACGAACTCGCCCGTGCACAGGTCCAGAAGCCCGTCGCGCGTAATCGACGACCTGCCATCGCTGATCCGGCGGGCGATTTCAATAATTCCGGGTGCATCGGCATCGGACAGTTTTTCTGTGGCGAAGTTCAACCGTTCGACAAGGAACGCCGAGTCGATCCATTCTCTGCCGGTATGCCAGCCCTCGACTGTCGGAGGGTTCAGGAGCTCCTGTCCCATCATGCCCGACAGCTTTGCGAGCCGGTCGAGCCCGAACTGGTGAGCGTTACGGTGCTGCCCGGTCAGCCGCACAGTGCCAACGATGAACTCGATCGGGCTTTTGACGCGTTTGAATAACGCTGCCTTGAAGAAATCGGAATTGAAAACGAAGCGCAGAATCTCGCGCATTTCATAACCGCTGGCGAAATAAGAGTCCGCTATCTGCTCGACAGCGTCATCGTCTATTTCGTCGGCGACGAAGAACTGGTAGATCTCCCGGGCCACGAACCTCCCCGTAGCCGGCTGACGGACGATGATGTCGATCACGTCGTCACCGTTGAAATTACCCGTTTCGCCCAGAAAGGACTTCTCGCCATCATCATGGTCGTCGCCGCGATATACAAATTCAGCGGGCCAGTACCCGGTGGGGTAACGGGGCAGCACGTGGGTCATTGTCCAGCCGCTGAACGCACGCGCACACGAGCGCACGTCCTCCTCCGTGTAGTTGCCACGCCCCATGCTGAACAGTTCGAGGAGCTCGCGACCGTAGTTCTCGTTGACAGCGTCGGCGTGGTTCATCTGCTGGTCCAGCCAGTAGATCATCGCCGGGTTGCGGGACAGTTTTTTCAGCAGCACGCGATAGTCGCCGAGTCCGAAGTCCCGCAGCATCTCGTACTGCTCGGCCATCATTTGCCCGTTGGTGACTTTGGCCCAGCCCGTGGCGAAGACGCCGTGCCACATAAGGGCCGTCTTCTCTTCCAGCGGACGATCACTGTTGATCATCCGGTACACCCACTTCAGGGCTACCCACCGCGGCGATTCTTCATCGCAGTGCTCAGAGTGGAAACGCTCCAGCAGGTCTTCGTGTGGCCGCTCATGCCGCTCGGTGTCGAGGAGATCGTCGACCGTGGCCCGGTACCCGACTGCCGCCGCCGCGTCAATCGCAGACGGACCGGCGCCAAACCCCGCTCTTCGCAACAGGTGTGCGATTAACCTCCGGTCTTCGTCTACCATGGTCGCCTCCGCGACGATCTTTTACTGCACTGGCCAGGCGCGGCCAAGTATTACACGGAAAGTCGGGATATGCACCTAATGTTATGCAATGCGGTTTCATCACGCATTTTTTCCCCGCCAAACGATTCAGGCAACGCCTGCTTCATTCCGGGTCCGGTAGTTTCGGGTCGATGGTGAATCGACCGGGTGAACTCCGTGTTTGACCTTCTTCTTAAAGGCGGGCAGATAATCGACGGAACCGGAGCCCCGGCCTACCGCGCCGACCTGACTGTCAACGGCCAGAAAATAGCCGCCGTTGGAATTCTCGATACCCCGGACGCCAGGACCACGCTGGAGATCGGCGGGCTTGTTGTATCGCCCGGTTTCATCGATACGCACGTCCACACCGATGCCGCCCTGCTGAACGACCCGCAGCACGAAAGCGCCATCCAGATGGGCGTGACGACCGAGGTACTCGGGCAGGACGGTCTCTCTTATGCGCCGCTTAACTCCGATGACTACCGGATGTACAGCCAGTACATGTCGGGCCTCTGCGGGACGCCCCCGCAACACCTCGATATGTCGACCATTTCTGCCTTCAGATCCCACTACCACCGCACCTGCTCGGTCAACACCGTGGCACTCGTGCCACACTGCGCGGTAAGGCTCTCGACGGTCGGGTTCCGAGACGTTCCGCTGACCGGGAATTCGCTCCAGGCGGCGAAAGTGCTCATACGAGAGGGCATGGAGCAGGGTGCAGTCGGCATGTCTACCGGGCTCGGCTTTTTTCCGGCGGCATACGCGACTACGGAGGAGCTAGTGGAACTTACACGCGTCGTGGCCGAAATGGACGGTGTGTTCGTTATCCAGTACCGATTTTTCAACTTCGACCGCGCCGAGGGACTTGGTCCTGTGGCGGAGGCGCTCGAGATCGCACGCCGTTCCAGAGTGAAGCTGCACATCGCACACTACAGGACGACCCCCGACAATCCCGGCGAGACCGGCCCAATGATGGACGAACTTGACCGCGCCGTTGCTGACGGCATTGACCTCACGCTTGATGCGTATCCCTACCCCTGTGGATCAACTATGCCAGTCTGCCGTTTTCCCGGATGGTTCGTCGAAGGAGGGCCGACGGCGATCATGAGAAGGCTGGCGGATCCGGCGGACCGCCGGCGTGTAATCGCATTTCTCGAAGAGACCTGGGGCGATGCACTGGGCCACACGTCATGGACGTACATCGGCTCGGAGGGGAACCGAAACCTTGAAGGGATGTCCTGGACGGATGTCGCGACGGACCGGGGTACGTCGGTGGCAGAGATGATGTGCGAAGTCCTGCTTGAAGAGAATCTCGAATGCGGCCTGACCGGCCTGCCACCTGAGAGCGTATCGGTCTGGAGACAGGTCGAATCCGATGTGATGCAGCTGCTGGAACGAGAGGACTACATGGTGGGGAGCGATTCGATACCCCTCGGCAGTTCCCCCCATCCCCGTGCGTTTGGCGCTTTCCCGCGCATCCTCGGACGCTTGCGCCGGCGGCACGGCGCACCACTTGAGCAACTCGTCCAGCGCATGACTGCCAACCCGGCGCGGCGGTTCGGGCTGACAGGTCGCGGCGAGATCAAGCCGGGCAACTTTGCGGACCTCGTGGTATTCGACGCAGATCGTATCGATGACCTGGCCACATTCGAAGACCCCCGCGTCCCGCCCGCTGGCATCAGGCACGTGATGGTCAACGGTCAGCTGGCGGTAATGGACGGCAATTGCACCGGAATACTTGCCGGCGAAGCAATACCCTGACGGCGCGAGCGGGCAGGCTGGCTAAACAGGATTAAAGGCCTGGCGGATTTCCTTTGATCGACTCTGTGTTGGCCAACTCTTATCGGTCAGTTTCGTACTCGGTGCGCAACCTGTCACCTGTGCACAAACCTGATTATTCGGTCTGGGCGAACTGGCTGAGATTCAGCGACCATCAGGCAATATCGCCGCAGATCCACCTCTAATGTTGGCCGTCAGCAAAAGTGGGACGGATTTCGGGCCTGAAATAAGCGAGATATCGGCGGTTGTGAACCCCTGGGATAGATTCCAGATGAGGAAGCATGGCCGTGCCCGACAACAATACCGCCGACACAACCGAGCAGGCCGAGGAACGGACCCGTGAGCCCCAGTCATTCATGCGGCGCGTCCGCAGGGCGCCGCGCCTCTGGACACGCCAGAGGAGAAGGTCCGGATCGTGCTGTAAGAGTTCCGCCGGGAAACGACCGTTTCCGACCTGTGCCGCAGGTAGGGGATCAACCCTGCCAACTACTACTCGTAGACCAAAGAGTTCACGGAGGCGGGCAAGGAGAGGCTGACACGCTACACCGTGCGCGACGCCAACAAAATGCGCCGGCAGGGCATTTTATGGACACGAACAGACCTTGTCCGCGCGGACAAGGTCTGTTGCTTGTGTTCGTGATGGAGACGAAGGAGAGTCGAATTCGCGGGTGAACACAAGACTGTCTGAGAATGAGTTGGCTTCGACGCGTTGTTGCAGCGTCCGCGGGCGTTATGGGGATAGAACGATATCGTAATTCTGAACTCGCCTGTCCTGAGCCCGGTCGAATGGGATTCAGAACCTCTTGCCACCGGCACGGCTCACTCGATTCCGCCATTACCTATCCTGCCGGAGAAAACGTCGCCTCGCGACCCCCAGTCCCTGGCAAACCGGTCGATGATCAACGCCGCATGCTTCGCACCGAGCAGGAAATCCTCGATTGTGATGTTCTCGTTCGGGGCATGGATCTTGTGAGACGGGTGATCGACTCCCGATGTGGCGATCGGCATGCCCAGCGTGTCGCCGAAATCGAACATGGGACCAGTTCCCGCCATGTTCGGGGTCATGACAGCCTTTCGACCGTATATCTCCTCCGCAGTCTCGGCCACCATTTGCACCCAGGGTGAATCGAGGTCGGTGCGATACGGGTTCACCGCGGCGATCAACTCGACCTCAACGTCACTGAAACCGTGCTTGTCGAGGTGTTTCCGCAGTTTTTCCGCAATATCGTGAGGGCGTTGCTCTGGAACAAGCCGGAAGTCCATCTTGGCGCTGGCGACTGCCGGTAATACAGTCTTCAGTCCTGCGTCCTGGTATCCGCAGTCGAGACCCGCTATGTTCGCGGTCGGTTGGAAGATGAGTTGTTTGCGGAGGTCTTCTCCGTCGAGGCCCTTCAAAAACGTTTTCACTCCGAACGTTTCGAGCCACTCGGGGGCGTCGTCTGGCAGAGCTTCAACTGCGGCGACGGCCTCTGGACTCGGTTCAACGATAGCGTCATAGAAACCATCGATAAGGATTCGCTCATCTTCGTCTTTGATGGATGCAAGTGCACGAAGAAGTCGCCATGTGGCCGACGGAAGAATCGCTGCGTACGATGAGTGGGCGTCACCCGAGAGCGCACGGACGCTTAACCCAACGCCAAGCACGCCTTTTAATCCCAGGTACATGAACGGGTCATCGTTCAGGTTTCGGCCCCCGCCTTCCCAGATGCAGGCATCGGCTTTAAAGTCGTCGCCCCGCTCGGCAATCAGCGCGGGGAGGTTTATCGAGCCCGATTCTTCCTCGCCCTCGCAGAACATCTTGATGTTGCAGGGAACACCACCACGCTCATCTATGAACGCCCGGATTGCCGCAAGGCGCGCCGCAATGTTGCCCTTGTCGTCGGACATCCCCCGTCCGTAGAGGCGATCGTCAACCCGGGTGGGTTCGAACGGGTCGGTGTCCCAGAGGTCGAGGGGGTCCACTGGCTGGACATCGTAGTGGCAGTAGAACAGCAACGTCGGAGAGGTGTCTGGATTTTCGGAAGCGGGCATGTAGCCGTAGACCGTCGGCAGCCCGTCGTTTGGGACCTGAACGATTTCGGCCTCGAATCCGTTGCGCTCCAGGATTTCTCTCATCAGGCCAGGTGCTTTATCGAAGCCGAGTTTCTGGGCCGATATCGAGGGTTGCCGGACCATTTCGAACAGCTGCTCTATCGAATCATCGACGTGGGATTCGATATGCGCGTAAATCTCGTTCATTCGGAGTCATTTCCAGTTTTCATCTTGCGTGCGAAGTCGTTTCCTGGCTGGCCCAGTAGCGGGCAAGGCACATGAGCGTCATGCCGTCTTCGATCTCCTGGCTGGCCGCCATAGCGGCTATTTCCTGCCGGGTCACAAGTTTTGCGTCAACGATGCCCTCGTTGACCTGCGGCTTGATGTCACCGATATCGATCTCTGGAATATTAGCCAGCACAGTGTAAAACATGTCGCCTATGAAGCCTGAGACTGGAGTCTGCGACCCGAGCAACACGACCGTCTCGGGTGTGACCCCGGTCTCTTCGACCAGCTCGCGCCACCCGGCTTCAAGTGGTGTTTCATCATCGTCGATCAGGCCCGCTGGAAACTCCCACAGATATCGCTTCAGCGGATACCGGTACACCTTGATTAGCAGGTACCGTTCGGACGGGGTCACCGGGACTGTCATCACCGCGCCGTCGCCCGAATGTGTTCGCGCCCAGCAGTAATGACCTGCTGTGCCGTCGAAGTTCGTGATTTCGTCGTAGTAGAAGTCCCACCACGGCGTTTCGTAAACGAGATGTTCTATGCCCGGTTCCGGCTGTGGAAAGTCGTTCGGGTCAACCATCAATCGGCTCCGTATCGCTGATTGGGATTTTCAATTGCCCGGTTATTCCATTGCACCGGGCTGCCCCGGTTCCAGCGGCTGTGAGTCGGACGGCACCCCGCTGGCAAGATACCCGCCATCGACCGTAATCGTCTGACCGTTGACATAGTCTCCGAGGTCCGAGGCAAGGAACAAACAGGCACCGGCGATGTCACGGGGAACACCACCTCGCCTGCTCGGAATGAACGAGAGGGCCGAGCCTAAATTACCCGCAGCTCCGCGTTCAGGCTCCTCCTCTTCGGTCAGCACGCGGCTGTCGATATAGCCTGGAGCGACGCAATTTGCCGTAATCCCGGTCCCTGCAAGGTCTTTTGCCATCGACATCACCATCCGGTTCAGCCCTGCTTTCACGATTCCATAAACAGTGTCGTGGGGCCAGGCCCGATAGCTGTGGACGCTGCTGATGTTGATGATGCGACCGCCATGACCGTGCTCGATCATCCGGTTCACAGCACCCTGCGCCAGGAACAGGTAGCCCTTCAGGGCGTGGCCGACCAGGTTGTCCCAGAATTCTTCGGTGATCTTCGTGAAGTGGACGTCGGCCGATGCGACCGCATTGTTTACGAGGATGTCGATGCGCCCGTGCTCGGCGACAAACTCGTCCAGCAGCCTGGCCCGGTCTTCGGTATCGCCGACGTCAGCCCGGTGCCAGGAAGCTTTCTGGCCAAGCGACTCGATTGACGCGATCGTTTTGTCGGCTTCTGTGTCCCGCACGACGTCGTTGATCCCTACATCGGCACCTTGCTCGGCAAACATCAGCGCTATGCCGGCGCCGATTCCGCGGCGCGAGCCGGTGATGAGCGCCTTTTTGCCTTCGAGTAGTTTCATGGTTGTCACTGGTTCGTCCGGGGGCTACATAGAAAAGACTTCGAAAATCAAAGTGCTGGAACTAGATTCTTGTAACTCATATCTCACTACAGGTGGATAATCCGATCTCCACCATCTTTTTTTACCCGTCATCACTTTTCCCAATTCCTCAGATACAACTAAGAATCCACGGTGTTTGGGAGGCTCAGACAGTGGTAGATTCGCAGTTTTTGTAATTTCGTTGATAAATCCAAGTTTCTTTAGATCGGTCGCTTCTTTGTTGTTGCCGTCCTTATTTCCTACTACATCAGTGACCTCAAATTTCGCACTTTTGACCCCGTGGTGGCTCAATTCAAGATCCGTCTCAGGATCATCTTTTGGACCGCTCGACGTCGATGGGTGGCATACACCGACAAGGTGGTTTTTCAGTCCACTTTCATCTGACCGTATCCACAGCAAAACGTCCAGCATCCGCCGAATGTTCGCAGTTTGATTAATTACCTCGGCTAGCGAGTGTTCCTTCCCAGCATGTCCGATATCTGGCGGAGCTCCATCTCGCGCCAGTTCAACCGAGATGCGCTTCATCCGCAATCCCCATTCAGAGCTAATTTTCACCGTAACGGCACGCTTGGCAGCTTCTGCGCCTGCAGCTACAAGATACTCAAGACAAGCTTCAAGACGGGTTGAACATTCATGTGGCGAGACGTTATGTATTGGTTCTACTAAATGAGGCATGTTACGCAACTCCTTCGGGTTCGCCCGCGTTCTAGTCACCCATCTTCCGCGCGGCGATCATGCCACCGTCCACGAGAATCGTCTCGCCGTTAACGTACTGGCCAAGGTCCGAGGTCAGGTAAAGGACGGCGTTGGCGATGTCACTCGGTAGTCCGCCCTTCGCAGCGGGAACGCTGGACCCAAGCAACGCGGCGTTGTGCGGCGGGCCGTCGATCACGTCGTCATCGCCCTCGGGGAGCTTGTTCGAAATGGCACCGGGAGCAATGCAGTTCGCCGTGATGTTGTGACCCGACAGATCGACTGCCAATCCCTTGACCATTCGTCGTAACCCGGCTTTCGCCGTTCCGTAAGCGGTCCAATTCTCCATGGCGTCATACGCATGGACACTCGACAGGCAGACGATGCGACCGCCATTGCCCCGGGCGATCATCTCTTTCGCCGCGCGCTGTGCAGCAAAGAAGTAACCCTTCAGCGAAAGGTCCATCATCCGGTCCCAGAAAGCTTCGTCGGTATCGAACAACGACCGTGACTGGTCCGGGAAAATCGCGTTGTTCACCAGGATGTCGATCTGCCCGTGCTCTTCGAGAAACGAGTCGATTACTGCGTTGATCCCGGCCACGGTGCTCACATCGCCGGGGTGAAAAGTGCCCTTTACACCACGTTTCGCAATCAGTTCGGCCGCCCGTTGAGATACCTCGTCGTCGACGATGTCGTTGACTCCAACGTCGGCCCCCTCGTTTGCGAGCGTCAGCGCGATGCCCCGGCCGATGCCCTTCCGCGCTCCTGTGATGAGGGCTTTTTTGCCGTCGAGCAGTCCCATTTATTGCCTCCATGCTGGCGATCACAAGATATTCAGGTGCCGATCTTAGCGCGGTAAGCGCAACTTCTGTCGGTTTCAGCGGGCAGCGCCACTCTGTCATTGCGGGCATATTACTCAATTAAGTGTGATTTACCTGGGTGTGAAGTGGAAGTACCAGGCGAAGTAATTCGGTCGTTTCCGAGGGCTGAGACCGCGGTGCTGGCGGTAGTGTGATTTCAGGCGGGAGAAGTACCCCTCTAACCCGTTGGTAGTGGTCGATATGTGGGCGTCGTCGAGGTAGTGGAACATGTCGGGCAGGGCCCGCAGGAGCATGCTGCGGGCGCGCTTTACATCGCTGAAGACCCGACCGGTTTCTTTGTGTGCTGCTATCCCTGCACCGTGCTGAGCCTCCCAAGTAGCGACGAGGTTGAGAAATGTTTCCCGATCCGCCGCAGTATCAACACTGGAGACCCGCAGGAAGATCCGCCGCAGCTGGCGGGCGTAGGCGGTCTTCGGGAAGTTCCTGCACCAGGCCAACCCCTGCCGCTGGACATGGACAAGGCAGCGCTGGATGACAGCATCCGGCCAGAGCGTTCTGAGGACCCTGATCACCTGCGGGTTGCCGTCCACTGTGAAGCTACGAGGGCATAGGCCCTCATCGATCATCGGTGCGAAGAACGCCCGTAACTCCGGCTCGGAGTTCTCGCGGACGCCGAACTGCCCTCGTACCAGCGTGTGTGTTTGACCGTCCATCAAGACGACGATGCTGTGAGGGCGGTGAAGGAATGTTCCGTCGAAGAGGAGATACCGGGCGGACTGAGGCTCCAGGACTGTCGCCGGGGGCACATCGGCGAGGAGGCTGTCGGTCAGGCGGTACAACCAGGGTCGGCTGTGTCCGCTTTGCTGAACCAGCTGGCGCACCGAGTACCCCTCCGCGATCCACCGGCGGAACCATGCCATCTCCCGCCTGCGACGGGCTGCGGGATTACGCCAACTGAACGAGCGTCTGCAGGTACGGCAAAACCACCTCTGACGACCGCTCGCGTAGTGGCCGTTCCGCAGGGCTAGAGTCCCGCACCGCGGACAGCGTTTTTGGGGGACATGACACCCTGATCTCTAAACCGGTTTATAGATTGCAGTCACATCTTACGTTTGAGCCAAACTGCACACGGACCGGCAAAATCACACTTAATTGAGTAATAAGCCCGCAATGACACATATTCACCCTGGTCGTGTTCGCGAACACAATCTCTTCCGACGACATGACGGCAGTGATGGACTCGACCTCAAGACTGTAAACAACGTCCGTGGGAACTACATCTAGTTGATGGTC
>JADFLG010000110.1 GCA_022564545.1 Chloroflexota bacterium
CATCGACGACGATTACGTCACCGGGCCAGACCAACTGCAGTACCTGCCACAGGGCTGTCTGTTTAGCCACGTTTTCGTCGCCCTCGCCGGCGATCTGATCGCCGCGCGTTGGAAGAAATTGAAGGGTTAGTGCCGGGCCTGCGACGGTTTGCCCCGGCGTCCGGGCCACCGGACCATCGATAAAGGTGTTATCGATGCCCATCGAAGTGAGCGTTCCACTCGCAGTTGCGCTCGGGACGCGCGATATTCGGGCGCCCGACGCTGGACCATGCCTAGCAGGGTGATGAAAAAGGGGTGTTTCCCCGGCTGAAGCCATGTTCTGGCGAAGTTTGTGGGGACCGGTGGCCTCAGGGGGCGGAAAACAAGAGGTCCGGGACGTGTTGACCACCGCTGCCGACGGCAGCCTGCCCCGTCTGGCCTGCGGTTGGGCTGGATTAAGCGGATGCCGGCAGCAGTTTCGCCATCCTGACAAGGTTGTAGGCGGTTGATGTGAGCGCAGCCCACATGAAGTTCCGCTCAAGCCCTATGTATCTGAGCTTGCGGCCGCCGCCCACCGTCTTCATCCACCCGAATATTTCCTCCACTCGCTTTCGGACCCGTTGACTTATCGCATAGCCCGTATGGCGCACCGTGCGTCCGTCTATCGCAGAATGCCTCCTTTTGCGTGCCACATGCGGACTTACAGCGCGTTTGCGGCACCCGGCCACGAAGTCCTTCGTGTCGTAGCCCTTGTCCGCACCAACGGTGGTGCGGTGTCTGCGCTTCAGCCGTCCAAGCATCTTCAGGGCCGCCTCCCGCTCTGCCGTACCTGTGGCCTGCGTGAGTTCAAGGTCCACCACCAGGCCGTTTCTGTTCTCCATCAGCACATGTCCTGCAAACGACAGCTTCGCCTCCTTGCCCGGTCCCTTGCGTGCCAGGCGCGCCTCAGGGTCGGTTGTCGAGGCATGGGTGGCGTTGGAACGGCTCTCGCCGTGGAAGTCAACATCGGGATTGCGGCCCTCACCGGATGGGGGACCGTTCCCGTCCCTCGGTCTGAAGCTCTTGATCGAAGCCCAGCTCTCAAGCAGTGTCCCGTCCACGGTGAAGTGGTCGGGTGACAGCAGCCGTTTGCGCCTCGCCTCTGAGAGCACCGCTTCGAAGAACTGCCGTGCCACGTCATGCTCAAGCAGCCGCTGCTTGTTCTTCGAGAAGGTCGAGGAGTCGAAGGCCTCGTCTTCGATGTTCAGGTCCAGGAACCACTTGAAAAGGAGGTCGTAGCGCAGCCGCTCACAGAACTGGCGTTCACTGCGTATCGAGTAGAGCGCGATCAGCAGGCTTCCCTTGAGCAGCTGTTCAGGCGGTATCGATGGCCTCCCACGGTGTGAGTACATCTGTGCGAAGACCGGTGAGAGTTTGGTGAGCGCACGCTCTACGACCGTCTTGATCCGGCGGATGGGATGGTCTCCGGGGATGAAATCATCAGTGGTGACCAGCGAGAGCATCGTCGTCTGAAAGGTCGCATCACCGCGCATGGCCATCCTCCGGGAACGTAAGATTTCCGATCTGACCGCAGCTTACGCAACCCCAGACTGAATCGCGAATATTTCAGCACCCTGCTAGGGCACACCCCCTGGTTCTTGGCCGGACCGCATAACCTCGCCCGCGAGCGAAGTTGTTTGCCTGCGGGGTTTTTTCGCGCTCACGGAATTTGCTCTGGCGTTCCCCGCGCGGCTGCCCGGTCACCCAGGTGTCCCCCCGATACGATCGCGACAATCGGGACACGCCCGGTAGCAAGAGAACGTTCAGGGCAGGACCGGTCCGAACCTCCACGTTTTGCATCTAACTTGACTGCATCTAAACTTGTAGATGTCGGCGTTGTTCGCCTGCCAGACCAGACCTTCTCGTGGGGGGGCAACCGCATTGCCACCAGATGAAAGTGCCTACCGTGGGGGAAACCATCCCCCGTATTGCACCTGTGCCGCCTGCACGGCCGACCGGCTGAACCGTTACTCAGCAACCGGTCCGAAAGGTGCCGTTAAACGCGTTTTGAGAGCGCTGCGCCTAGCGTTCCGCATTGGCCGATAAACCAGCGCACTAAAGGCTGTTTGGCCCCATGTACCGGCTCCACAGCCCGCCAATCGCGAGCCCAATCAACACGGAAAAGGGAAGGCCGATCAGCAGGCCCGTAATCGCCACGTCCCTGGCATTGGTCTCAGTCCTATCGTATTGAAACAATGCGAACACTGTGAAGGCGATGCCCATTGCGAACCCGAGCCCCGCGCCCATCAATGCTGGCTTGCTGAATCTCAAGTTTGCCGACCCTTCGGATGCTGGCGAATGCTGGTTCTCGGGAGCATGTGCGTTTGCAGTGTGGGCAAAATAATACCGGGTTGTTTGCTAGACTCGCCGCCTCTCAGGATTTTTTTCGATATTCAAGGGGACTCACTTTGCTGGAAACAGTTCGTACCGACGGCAAAATTCTTCGTTCAGCCGAGTGGTTTGGTTCCAGGGACCTCGAGGGGTTCCTGCATCGGGCGGGCCTGAAGAACCAGGGCTGGTCGGAAGAATCGTTTTCTGGACGACCGGTAATAGGTATTGCCAACTCGTGGTCAGAAGCCACCCACTGCAATGCCCATTTGAGGGATCTCGCTGAACACGTAAAGCGGGGGGTTCTTGCAGCCGGTGGCTTTCCGCTTGAATTTCCGACCATATCTCTCGGCGAATTTTTCCTGTCGCCCACTTCCATGTTTTGCCGAAACCTGATGTCGATGGACGTCGAAGAGATGATCCGCGGGCTTCCTATCGACGGGGTCGTGCTGCTTTCGGGATGTGACAAGACCACACCGGCAATGTTGATGGGTGCCGCATCGGCCGACGTACCGGCGATTATTGTCACGGGTGGCCCGCAGCTGAAGGGCAACTGGAAAGGCGAAGAACTCGGCTCTTGCACGGACTGTCGCCGCTACTGGGCCGAGTTGCGCGCCGGCACGATCACACAGTCCGAATACGACTCGATGGAAGCTGCCATTTACCGCTCGCCGGGTCACTGCATGGTGATGGGTACGGCATCGACGATGGGCGCGATCGTCGAAACACTCGGCATGACGCTGCCCGGCGGCGCAGCCATTCCCGGCGCCGATTCTCGCCGCAAGGTCCACGCCGAAGACTCGGGACGCGCAGTTGTTGGGCTGGTCGAAAAGGGCATTCGCCCCTCCGATATCCTCACCAGTGAGGCCTTCGACAACGCAGTCCGAATGCTGCTTGCGGCGGGCGGATCGACGAATGCCATCATTCACCTGATCGCCATCGCGGGTCGTGCCGGAGTCGACCTGCCACTGGAGCGGTTCAACGACCTTTCTGAATCCACACCGGTGATAGTGAACCTCAAGCCGGGCGGAAAATACCTGATGGAGGACCTGTACTACGCAGGCGGCGTCGGAGCGGTGCTCAAGAAGATGTCGGGGTTGTTGAACCTCGATTGCCTGACCGTTACCGGCAGTTCCCTCGGTGAAAACATCGAGGGCGCTGAATGTCACAACGACGATGTGGTGCTGTCACTCGACGCCCCCCTCGCCAAAGAAGGTGGCTTGACCGTTCTGAAAGGCTCCCTTGCGCCCGATGGTGCGGTCATCAAGCACATTGCTGCATCTCCCGATCTACTGAAACATACCGGTCGTGCGATTGTGTTTGAGAATCCGACCGACCTGAAAAACAGGATTGACGATCCCGATCTCGACGTGACAAAGGACGATATCCTGGTGATGAAGGGCGCCGGTCCGGTGGGAGGGCCGGGTATGCCTGAAGCGGGGTTCCTCCCGCTGCCGAAGAAATTGCTGGCGCAGGGCGTCCGCGACATGGTCCGCATTTCAGATGCCCGCATGAGCGGCACGGCTTTCGGCACTATCGTGCTGCACGTTTCACCGGAATCGACAATCGGCGGACCACTGGCCCTCGTGCAAACCGGCGACATGGTCACGCTGGACGTTGAGGCCCGCAGACTTGATCTCAATGTCGACGCTGCCGAACTTGAACGCCGTCGGACGGACCTTGCCGAGCCTGCCCCGGACGGTGGCTTTGTCCGCGGGTACGGCAAGATGTACTCACAGCACATCACCCAGGCGCAGGACGGCTGCGATTTTGACTTCCTTATCGGCAAGACTCCGGTCGAGACGCATGTGGAGTCTGCAACGCACGCCGCAGGGTTTCACACGGGCTGATGGGGTGGTAATTCCTTCTCCCCCGGGGAGAAGGTTAGGTTGAGGGGGAATGTCCGACTGTGGGGTTGATGCTATCGAACGCGTGTTGTCAACATAGCAACATTCCCCTCACCTCAATCCTCTCCCCGAGGAGAGGAGGCTTTGAGAGAAGCGCTCTAAGCCGGGGTCGGGGCGTTGTCGGGAATCAGCCCTGCCGTGCGCATATCCCTCCATACCGCAGCCGGAATGTCCTGCTGGACCATCGCTATGTTCTGTTCGAGTTCATCGACTGTCTGCGCGCCCGGAATCGCAGTGGCGACGGCCGGGTGGGCCAGCACGAACTGCAGGGCGGCGGCCTTGAGGTCGACATTGTGCGCCACACAGATTTCGGTCAGCCGGCGCGCCCGTCCGATGAGATGCCCCGGGGCCCGCTCGTAGTTGAACGTGACTGGCTTTGAGAGGTCGCGGGCGAGTATCCCCGAGTTGTACGGGCCACCGATTGTGACCTTCACCTTTCGTTTAATGCAGGCTGGCAGGAATTCCGTAAGCCCTGATTGGTCGAGAAGCGTATAACGACCGGCGAGCAGGACGATGTCGAGGTCAAAACGCTGGATGAACTTGAGCGGCATCTGCCACTCGTTCATACCGCAGCCGATTGCCTTGACCACGCCCTGCTCGCGCAGCTCGATCAGTGCCGGGAACGCCTCATTGAGGGCCTGAACTTCGCCATACGCCTCTACATCGGGGTCGTGCACATAAATGATGTCGATACGGTCCAGGTTCAGGCGGACCAGGCTTTCCTCTATCGAACGGTGAACGTCGTCTCGAGACCACGTGTTCACTGCGGCCAGCTCGCCAATGCCGTCCGGGTCGTCTCCGGCAGAAACACCGCCTGCAACAGGATTGAGAACGCGCCCGACCTTCGTCGAGATCACGAACGTGTCCCTGCCAGGGGCGCCAGCCGTGGCATAGGCAGACTTTCCGACCCGTGCTTCGGCACGCCCCACCCCGTAGAGAGGCGCTGTGTCCACGTAGGAGATTCCCAGCTCCCTGGCCCTGTCGATAATCCTGACCGCCTCTTCGTGCGCTGTGCCGCCGTAGAGGCCGTCACCGAGCACCATGCCGCCAAGCGGTGCGGTACCGAGCCCGAGCCTCGTGACTTCCACTCCCGTTTTGCCGATTTTTACTTTTTTGAACGGATCCATTTCGCTGTCCCGTGTTCCCGGAAATCGCTACTTTTCTATTTGGAAACGATCTCGGCGATCGCGCTGCCGACCCGTTCGGTCGTAGATGACCCGCCCAGGTCTGGAGTCAGTGTCTCGCCCTGTTCGAGCAGTTGCAACACGGCCGCATCCACAACGGCAGCGGCGGCATCTTCACCCAGGTGCCGCAACATCATCGCAGCAGTGAGTATTTGCGCCATCGGGTTGGCAATGCCCTGCCCCGCGATATCCGGTGCCGAACCATGGGTCGGTTCGAACATCGAAGGCACGGACCTGTCGGGGTTGATGTTGGCGCTGCAGGCCAGGCCCAGGCTGCCGCTAATGATCGCTCCGACATCGGTGATGATGTCACCGAACAGGTTGGGCGCCACCATCACATCGAACATTTCCGGCCTGCGCACCAGGTCCATGCACGCGGCGTCGATAAGCAAAGAAGTGGTATCGATATCCGTGTATTCCTCGGCCACTGCTGAGAACGTACGGTCCCAGATCGTCATGAAGCCAAGTGCATTCGACTTTGTCACGGACGTGACGTGGTTCTTCTTGCCGCGTTCCCGGGCGAGGTCGAAGGCGTAGCGAATCACCCGTTCGCAACCCCTTCTCGTGAACACCGAAGTCTGGATGGCGACCTCGTCGGGGGTCCCGTGGTACGCAAACCCGCCGATGTTCAAATACTCGCCCTCGGTATTCTCGCGGACCACGGTGAGGTCGATATCGTACGGTTTCTTTCCCGACAGAGGCGAGGTAACGCCGGGGTACAGCACCGACGGTCTCAGGCAAACGAACTGGTCGAAGCGCCGCCTGATGGGCAGGAGAAGGCCGTCCAGCGTGATGTTGTCCTGGATGTCGGGGTGTCCGACAGCCCCCAGGAACACAGCGTTGAAATCTGCCAGTGTGTCCAGTGCGGTGGACGGCATCATTTCGTTGTGCTCGAAGTAGTAGTCCGAACCCCATGGAAACTCGGTGTAGTCCCACGTGATCCCATATCTTGGTGCAAGGGCATCGAGCACCTTCATGCCCTCGTTAACTACATCGACGCCAATGCCGTCACCCTTGATTATCGCGATCTTATGAGTTGCCATTCGTGTGTATTCCTGTGAATTGCTTCCCGGGTTATTTCTAATTGGGCGGGCCTGCGATTTGCGGGGTGCACGGCACGTGGAGGAGATGCGACCAGCATCGAGGCCGCGCCGCCGCCGGCAGAATCGATTTATTCGAGGTCGTTATTTTTTTGAGCGTTCCTCGATCACTTCGAGCACACCGGCGATATCGTGCTCGGTATTTCCCTGCTCGATCATGTGATGAAACATTTCCTGAGATTTGAGAGCCAGTTCGAGCGAGAGACCTTCGGCGCTGGCAAGGTCCCTGATAATCCCGAGGTCCTTGTCCAGGTTGCGGACCGGGGCTGACGAGTTGGGAAATTCCCGCGTTGCGGTGATCGGGGCGCTCCGCCCTACCATGACGCTGTTACCCCAGCTCACTGCAAGGAGGTCTGCCGCGGCCTGTATATCCACGCCGGCCGAGTTGGCCAGGGCGAACGCTTCGGCTGCGGCGACGGTGTTCACTCCGACGAGGAGCTGATTAATGAGCTTCATGGCGGTACCCGCGCCACTGGGGCCCATCAATTTGACGTTTGCGCCCATTTTGCTGAAATACTCGTGGGCCGTCTCGAATGCGGCCTCGCTCCCGCCGACCATGATGGCAAGGGTCCCTCCGGAAGCGCCCCCCGGCCCACCCGAGATGGGGGCGTCGAGGAAATGCGCGCCTTTCGCTTCAGCGGCCTCGGCGCACGCCCGTGAGGTGGCGATGTCGACTGTGCTGTGGTCAACGACTACCTGGCCGGGCCTGGCGTTTGCGATGACCCCGTCGTCGCCAAGCAGCAGGTCGCGTGTGGTCTGGACACTGGGTAGACAGACAAGGACGACATCGACTTTTTGCGTGAGGTCGGCGACCGACGCTGCGCCCTTCGCTCCGCGGCCAATCATCGCTTCGATCTTCGACCGGGTGCGGGTAAAGACCGTGAGGTCGGCACCTTTTTCAAGGAGGTTGTCGACCATTCCCTGGCCCATGTTGCCAAGGCCGATAAATCCGACTGTCATTGTCCAGGAACTCCTCGTGAGGGCGATTGAGGCTTATTCAAGCCCGGGGATACTGGCGTGCCGCGCTGGAACTGTCAGCGAAGGGGAAAATTGAGCGATTTCGACCGGTCGGGCGATTATATCGGCTGAGCAAACGATTCTTACCAGATCCCGGGTGTTTCTCCGGCGAAGCCATGTCGAACCGGGCAGCAATTGAGTCTAATCTGGAATTCCGGGCCCTAATCAACAAAGTGTCGGATTTCTCAGACGCTTTTTGACTTCAATCTGAAACAGGCCTAATCGAGCTGTCGCAGCCTCGGGTCGAGGCGGTCTCGCAGCCAGTCGCCGAAGAAGTTCAGCGACATTACGACCAGGAAGATGGCGAAGCCGGGCCAGAACGAAATCCACCAGGCCTCTTCGATAAAGGCCCTGCCGTCGTTTACGCTCTTGCCCCACGCCGGAATCGGGTCGGGAATGCCTGCGCCGAGGAACGACAGAGTGGCCTCGGTCAGGATCAACTGGCCGACCCGGAGGGAGGCCACGACGAGAATCGTGCTGAATGTGCCGGGGAGTATGTGCCTGATGATGACCCGGACGTTGGAGGCCCCGGCCACCCTGGCTGACATAACGTAGTCCTGGCTGCGAATCGTCAGGACATCGGCCCTGACCTGCCGTACAAACGGCGTCCATGCGACGAGCGCGATTATAAAGATAACCACACCGAGTGAGGCGCCACCCTGCTTCAGAAATATCTGTGCAATTACCAGTGCGATAAGGATGAACGGGAGTGCCAGGAAGACGTCAACGAGCCGCATCAGGATTTCATCTGTCCATCCCCCGAAGTACCCTGCTAATAGTCCCAGCAGGGTACCGATGATGATTCCCGATGTTAGCGCCCAGCCGGTTACCTGAAGTGAGATACGTGCGCCAAAGACCACCCGGGAAAGCACGTCGCGCCCCAGGTTGTCGGCGCCGAGAACGTACTTGTTTCGGGGGAATGAGTTCTTTTTCGCACGCGAAAAAGCGGTCCTGCCCTGAGTGGTCTCAACATCAAAGTCGGCCTCAACAGGAACGACATTATATTCCGGATTCGCACGGCCCCACGTCGGTGGGAAGTTACGGAACCCGAGCGACTGGCTGATCGGGTCAGCAGGCGCGACTAACGGAGCAAAGAGGCCTGTGATCAACAGCAACACCATGATGATCAGCGGGATCAGGGGCCACCTGCGGACGAAGAACCAGGCCTGAGAGGCGAATGATCGCTTTGCCAGTTCTCGCGTATCCACGCCACGATGAATTTCGTCAACAGTTGTCGTTTGTATTTCAGCCTGTTCAGCCATATGCCTTCAATAAGAATTAATGATCTCTCAGGAGTGGGTATGCCTAGTCGTAACGGATTCTTGGGTCGATGAATGCATACAGGAGATCTGTAATGAAAGTCATCGAAACGAAAAGGATGGTGAAGAAGAACACCACGGCCTGCAAAATTGGGAAATCGTTGTTGTTCACCGCGGTAATGGCCATTTGTCCCATGCCCGGCCAGGCGAAAACCGTCTCGACAAGCACCGAGCCAGTCAGGAAGAATGTCAGCCCGAGCGTCATCCCTGTCAATGGCTGGATCAATGCGTTCTTGAATGCATGTTTCCATATGACGACGTTGTTTCCAACGCCCTTTGCGCGGGCCAGCCTGACGTATTCCGAATCGAGCACTTCGAGCATCGCGGTACGGGTGATTCTCATGTAGAACGCGAAGCCACCGGCTGCCAGTGTGATGGTTGGCAACACCAGGTGCTTAACGTCCCAGATGCTGTCACCTTTCAGAGCTGCCGGGAATATTTGCCAGTGGACAGCAAATACGAAAATCAGGACAAGGCCCAACCAGAACTGTGGGACAGCCTGCCCGAGGAGCGCGAAAAATCTGCCTATATAGTCCCAGATCGAACCTCTTTTTACGGCGGACAGGACTCCGAGGGGGATGCCAATCAAGAACGAGAGCAGGAACGCCGCCGCGCCCAGACGAATCGTCGATGGAAGTCTCTGCATCACAACGCGGAAGACAGGCTTCCGGTCGAGGATCGTCTCTCCCATGTCGCCCTTGAGCGTGCGACCAAGCCAGAGTGCGTACTGCACTGGGATCGGGCGGTCCAGTGCCAGCCTTTTTCGAAGTGCGGCTTCGCCTTCGACCGTCAGTCCGTAGCCAGAGGTCGCGTAAAGCAGAAGCGGGTCGCCAGCGGCGCGTGAAAGCAGGAACACTATCGCGGTCGCCACAACGATACTGACGAGCGAGAAGAAGAACCTGCGAATAATGAAGCGTCGCATTACCTTCCCTGGGTCACGAATGAAATCCGCCCTGTATCAGAGCCCGCTGAGATTACCATAAATTAGGCTGCTCTCGGGGGTCGTTAAATCACCTGCACCAGGATGATTTACGCGGATTTCAGGCTAC
>JADFLG010000015.1 GCA_022564545.1 Chloroflexota bacterium
ACAGGTGTCTGGGTTGGTGGGCTGCCGAACGACAAGCGGCGACCTGGAGTTAATCCAACAGGCAGGAAAATCGCGGCGATTGGTGTTCGAATAACCGGTGGCGTGTCGATGCACGGCTTCGCTTTAAACGTGTCGACAGACACGAGCTATTTCCAGCACATCATCCCGTGCGGAATGGCCGGTTTGCCGATTTCTTCTATTCAATTGGAGACCGGCGAGTCTATTCCGCTACTCGACTGCGCCCGGGTTGCGGCCGGGAAACTTGGCGCGAACCTGCACCGGGCGCTCGTATGGTCCGGGCGAGTTGAACTGCCTGTTCACAGTTCGAACTGATCTTCATTCGCTGTCGATTTCTGGCGATTGAAGCCTGCAAGTTCAGAGTCAATCCACACATCGGCTGGGTGTTGCCCCCAACGCTAATCACACCTTTGGGCACGATGATGAAGCTATCGGGGCAGTAACTCCGTACCGCATGTCGTTTCTGGCGTGTCGGGCCCGTATTCCACGCGCAGCACTACGGTTCCAACATGCCAGGAATTCTCGAGCCAGGGCAGTGCCAGTTTTGGCCAATCCAGCAATTTCACAGTCGGTCAACCGCATAGAGGTCTCGCCAGCCGGAAGAGTCTCCGATAGGGGTCACCTGTTGCAGCGTCTTCCGACGCTCGCCGCTGCCGCGACGCTTGCTATGTTGCTCGCAATGACCGTGGCCACGGCGATCTCGATTCGTAGTATCAACTACACACGCAGCGACACGCGATTTCAGGAACTTGTAGATTCGGTTTCACTGGAAGTCGATGCCGAGTTCAACAAGAGTTTGAGCGAACTCGCCGCGATCAAAGGGTTCCTCGAAGCGACCGACTCGGTGACGCCTGCACAGTTCCGAACGTTTGCTTCCGCACTCGAACAGGCGAACTGGTCGGTCAACGCACTCGGTTTCATCAAGAAGGTAAACGCTGATGAAACTGCGGAATTCAACCGAATGATGTCGTTGCAGATCAACGACGATTTTTCGTTGGAATCCCATGGTCTGAATCCGTATTTCTTGCCAGTGGCGTTCACGTATCCGGAAACGCTGGGGATTCTCAACCCTGGTGAAGACATGTTGTATCACCCGACCTACACGCCATTGATGAACAGTGCGGAACTTGAGCGAAAAATAGTCGCCTCGCCTCCGGTGCCTTCGGCTTCAAACCCCCACGACCAGGCGGTGGTACTCGTCTTCACGCCGGTGTTTAAGCCCTCTGACGACCCGTTTGCAGCCCCCGAACTGAAGGGTTTTGGCACGGGGGTCTACAGAGTGGCCGACTTCCTTGCCGGGCCAGTCGAGAGGGCCGGATTGGGCGATATCAAGTTTCGGGTGGTCGATGTAGAAGACGGCGGCACCGGACAGGAAGTCTTCCCGGTCCCCAACGGAGCAACGAACGAAAACTGGACCGGCGATACGAGTTTTGTCAGCAATTTGAACCTCGCAGGCCGGAACTGGCGATTGGAGTTCAACAAACCTGCCGGGTATGGTCTCAGCAGGCTCGAATCACAACTCTGGGTAATCGTATTGTCGGCTGGTCTTGTGATCACCGGATTGGCAACGGCATCGATGTATTCGCTGATTGCCGACCGCCAGACCGCGCAGTCGCGCCTGCAGTTACTGACAAGCCGGATGAACATTCTTCTGGATTCAGCTCTGGAATCAATCTTGCTGGTCGGTGCCGACGACCGGATTGTGTGGGCGAACCGGTCATACGCGAATGTGTTCGGGTTCGGAGATCCAGATTCGATAATCGGCTCTGAATGGGAATCGACCCGGTTGGGCGCGGGCGTCAAGTTCGAAAACAGCAGCAAATACCTGCGACGACTTTCAGAGATCAACAACAATCGGGAACTTGCCGTCACTTCAGAGGACGTGCAGATTAAAGCACCGGAAGCAAGGACTCTGTCGATGACTTCGGCACCGGCGACGAGCGCAACTTCAGAGTATCTGGGCAGGCTCTGGGTGTTTCGTGATGTCACTAACGAAAGGACAGCCGACCGATCGAAGTCCGAGTTCATATCGATGGTTTCCCATGAGTTACGGACTCCTCTCACTTCGCTTACGGGGTTTATCGAACTGGTGCTGGATGGCGCCGGCGGCGAAGTGAACCCCGCGATGGAACGGTTGCTGAAAAAGGCACATGCGAATGGAATTCGACTGAGCCGCCTGGTGGCAGACATTCTGGATATATCCAGGCTCGAATCTGGAAACCTGGCACTCGAAATGAGTGAGGTTTCGTTGCAGGGCCTGGTTCCCGAACTTGTCGAGGCGATGGCCCCGCAGTTCGAAGATATGCGGCTCGATGTCACGGTGAATATCTCGTCAAAACTCAGGGCAGTCTGGGCCGACCGCGAACGCTGTGCCCAGGTATTTTCAAACCTGCTCACCAACGCCTTGCGTTACACACCGGAAGGCGGGGCGATTGACGTTTCAGCGAAACAGGTAGGGGATCAGGTGGAGATCTGCGTCCGGGACACTGGCATAGGTATTCGTCCCGAAAACCAGGCGCGGGTATTCGATAAGTTCGTGAGGCTGTCGAGAGACGGCAGGCGCCCACCGGGAAGCACGGGCCTGGGCCTGGCGATTACGAAAACCCTCGTCGAACTGCAGGGCGGCTCTATCCGACTCGAAAGCGAGTATGGCAAGGGGTCGGCCTTCACAATCTCACTCCCGGTTGCCGAGCGGCCCGAATAGGCACTCGGGGTTGCGGGCTGCACTTGGCCAGAGGTGAAGAGCAGCTTCTCCCTACCATTTTGGGAGGGCGTCAGAGGGTGGGTCGTAAGTAATTCCTTCTCCCCGGGGGAGACGGGTGCCCCGATGCAATCGAGGCGCGGTTGACGGGGAATGTTTTCTATTACGGTGTAGTCGCCACCGATAGCATTCTGTCTGCTGAACAACTTGCCCCTCTCGTGGGGGAGAGGAAGCCAGGGGCCAGCGCCTCGCCACTTCCCCCGGACGGCCCTGTCGATTCAACCGCTGCTACCGGCCATGTCGGCGGAAACTTGGCGCGCGATCTACGCGGCGATGGCGGTCCGTTTGCTGTTCCCGAGCGGGCGCACGTACCGGTAGCCGAACTCCCGTACCGTCTCGATGAGCGTCGGGCGCTTCGGGTCTTCCTCGATCTTGCCCCTGATGTACGAAATGTACAGCCGCACGCTGTCGGTCGATGTTTCGTCCGAGTTCGGTCCCCACGCCAGATCGAGCAGCTGTGTGTGGCTCAACACCTGGCCGGGATGCCGGAGCAACGCAGTGAGCAAACGATATTCCAGCGGCGAGAGTGAAACTTCATTGCCACGGACTGTCACCAGGTGTGCGCGATGGTCAATGGTCAGTACAGGGTCGGCGTAGATTTGCTCGTCCCGCTGGACGGGAGGCATTGACGCCCGGCGCAGGTTTGCCTCGACCCTCGCCACCAACTCGTCTTTGGAAAACGGCTTGACGATGTAATCGTCCGCACCGACATGCAGGCCTTCGACCCGGTGGGCCTCCGATCCGAATGCCGTCAGGAAGATAATCGGGACGTCCGACATTTGCCGAATTCGCTCGCAAAGTTCGAACCCGTCCATGCCGGGCATCTCAAGATCGAGAAGTGCAAGGTCCGGTCGTGCCGTGAAAAAGCACTTCAGGGCCTCTTCGCCGCTCTCAGCCGTGATTGTTTCGTACCCGGCCATTTCGAGGCGGGTCTGGACAAGCTCGAGAATATCTGGCTCGTCATCCACAACAAGAATCAATGAGGGCATAGAAGTCAACCGAATCTCATATAGCGCATAGTGGTCGGAGGCGGCGTTAACTCGTCGTTTGAGATCAGATTAGTTTTCTACCGGGGATTGAACGTCCGTGTGAACCCCACGTTCGTGTGCGTGTTCGCATATGCCCGCGTTTGGCCGACCGGCCCTATCCCGCGCGTCACCCTGGTGCGCCGCGCACGCCCGGTGACTAACGCATGCAGGGACTGGGAAATTCATAGTGGCAAACCTGATGCCACGCCATGTCGTATCGTATTTCGATATCTGTAAACGCCTGGAACCCCCCGAGGTCAATACAATTTCACTTGAGACCTGACCTGGGCAAGTACCGGAGAGCACCCTGAACGGCATCGCGCAAGACATATCCCTGTTGTCCGTGACCAGATTTCGCAAAAAAAGTCAGTGGAGCCGCTGGCGCCAGAGGCGATGGCAATGGGCAGTTGTCCCGGCCGGAATCGCCATGCTGGTGCTTGCCGGTTGTACTTCTTCGCCGCCCCCGGTCGCTGAATTCAGTGCAACGAATGATTCGGGCAATGCGCCCCTCGATATTTCATTCTTTCCTGGCGAGACGGTCGAAGGCGAGAGTTTCAGCTGGGATTTTGGTGACGGGAGCGGTAGCGACGAACCCGAACCGGACCACACTTTTCAGGATGCCGGTACCTTTACCGTACGGCTGACCGTAAAAAACGGCGAACTCGTCTCTATAGCAGAAACCACCATTACGGTCGAGCCCGGCGAGGCAGGCTGGGTTGCGATCGAAGGAGGGGCGGATTCGATTTCTTCGCTCGGCACCGTCCAGTTCAGCGCAAACGCATTCGACGCACTTGGAAACCCGATCATCGACCAGGCCTTCAGCTGGAGTGCGGACGCCGCGGCGGGCGATATCGACGAAGAAGGGTTGTTCACTGCCGGAGCCGACCTCGGAAAATTCCCAAATGCCATATCGGTCGAATTCGAGAGGCTTGGTGCGACTGCCAGTCAAAGTGTCGGAATCGCGATTGTCGAAGGCCGGCTGCACGCAATCTCAATCGTGCCGAACGAACTGGACATCGGCGTGGGGAGAGAGGTGCCAATCAGAGTGCGGGCGGCAGACGAGGCCGGGCATGTGCTGGATTCAGCACTCGTTCTTTTCACCGCATTGCGCACGGGCGACTCGGTAGATTCATCGGGTCTGTTCACGGCCAGCACCACTGCTTCCGATGAGGGCTCGGAACTGGTCTCGGTAGAGGTGGAAGTGGCCGGCCAGATAATTGAAGCGACGATATCCGGCGTCGTACGCCCAGGAATAATTGACGAGGTGCACGTGTCTTCCCTGCCAGCCAGCATGGACATCGGCGAGTCGGTTCAACTCGTGGCATTCGCAACAGACCGGTTCGGAAACGAACTCGACCTCGACGAACTCCTCTGGACGGTGACCGGCCCCGACATCGGGTCGGTCACTGAATTCGGGTTGTTCACCGCCGGCACCGCGGCTGGGACTTACATCGAAGAGGGGCTCACCGTTCGGGGAATCCTTGACCGGGTCGAGACGGTGACCACCGCCCCGGTAACGATTTCCCCCGGCCGGGCCGCGTCGATCAAGATCGTCCCCGATGGCGATTCCGTCCCCATCGGGGCAGGGTCACCGTTCAATGTCGTGGCATACGACGTCCACGGCAACCTGCTCGAAACTGATCACGAAGATTACGAGTACGAATATTCGATTGCCGGGCGGGGGACCGAAACAGCAGTGTTTATCGCCGGCTATGAGCTTGGCGACTTCGAAAACGCAATCACCGTCAAGTTGCCGATTGGCGTCGCCGGGAATACCGGCGAGCTTGTAGTTCAGTCCGACATCAACATCAGGCAACGGTCATCGAACATCGTCGCGATCGAGATCGTCGACCAGGACGGCGGCATAATCATGCTTATCGATCTCGAAACCGCGACATTCAGACCAGCCGACCTCGATTTTGTTGACAACGGGGCAGTTGAGTTGTCGCCGTCGTGGTGGCCTGACGGTTCGCGTTTGGTATATATCTCCAGCCTTGCCGGCGACCTGCAGGTTTACACACTTGACCTTGCCACGCGAAAGACAGTCCAGTTGACGAGCATCGATGGCGGTGTGTCGATGCCCGAGATATCGCCGGACGGCAAATCGATCGCATTCGTACACCTGGCGAGCGACGCCTGGCAGTTGTATGTTGCGCCGGTACCGGACGATGCAGCGGTGAATCCGATCACGCTGGCAGACGCTACACGCGTCAGCGTTGACGACTCGGCACAGCACATCCTCCCCCACTGGTCGCCCGACGGTTCGCAACTGCTCGTTTCCGTAAACACGCCCGACGGCAGCGTTCGCATGGTGTTGTTTGATCCGACACGGACAAATGATCCGGTGCCGATCAGCCCGTTCGGCACTGTCGGATTCGGCTGGGCTGCAGATGGCACGGGTGTCCATTTCGGAGTGTCGGCCTCCGATGGTGCACTGGAACTGGGAACGTTCGACCTGGACACAGGAATTCCGTCATATATCGAATCCTCGCTGGAATTCCTGGTGGCGGCATGGGCGCCTGACGATTCCGAACTGATGGTAATCGACTCCCTTCTTGGTGCGGCATGGTTTCTGGATTCGGACGGCACAGGGTTGCGACGTGCTGTCGATTCCGGCCAGTTCCCGACTCGCATGTCGTGGCGGCCAAGAGAATACGGAGATCCAGTGGCTGAACGGGTCGCAAACCCAGGATCAGCGGGCATGCCGGTGATGCTGGAAGCCGGTGATGAACCTGCGCCACCGGTTGGCGCCCTGGACACACGCTTGAACTATTCGGCGGTGATTTCGACCGAACTGGGTGAGATAAGCATTGACCTGTTCGACGACCTGGCCCCGATGACAGTCGAAAACTTCATCAACCTGGCGCGTATCGGTTTTTACGATGGGCTGCAGTTCCATCGCGTAGTTTCCGGCATTATTTCTCAGGCGGGGAAACCATTGGATGGCGGGGACGTTGGCCCCGGATACAGGTTCAACGATGAGTTCAGCAGCGAGTTATCGCATGATTCAGCAGGGGTCGTATCAATGGCGAACGGGGGGGTGGCGAATGCAAACGGCAGCCAGTTCTTCATTACACATGACGCAGCCACTCACCTTGATGCGTACGATGACGGCGTGAAGAAAAACTGTGCCGACGATGCGGTTTCCTGCCACCCGATTTTCGGTGTTGTTACCGGTGGCATGGAGATTGTCACGGGGATGGCGGAACGTGATCCTGCGACCTCGACTACCCCGGGGTTAACGATACTGTCGATCGTGATCATCGAGAGTTGACCAACACCGGGATTTGTGCCCTCTGCTGAATGCGCCACCCGCCGCAGGCACCACTTGCCCAAATGCCACAGGCCAGAATTGCACGGAGTTTCGCTTGCCAGAAAGAACGCAGTTTTACAGCCAGTTGACACACCTCGAGTGTTCGTTGACGGGAGAGCGCTTTGAGCACGATTACCCGCACCGGCTGAACCCCGCAAACGGCAAGCCGTTGCTGGCCCGCTACGACCTGGCAAAGGCCTCCGAAACGCTCACAAAATCGGCGATTGCCGGTCGAGAGCCGAACATGTGGCGCTACCGCGAGGTCATGCCGGTCATCGACCCGGCAAACATTGTGACTCTCGGTGAAGGCTTCACGCCGCTGCTGCATGCCGGGCAACTGGGCAAGCACCTGGGGATGGGTTCACTGCTGATCAAGGATGAAGGCGTAAACCCGACAGGTTCCTTCAAGGCGCGCGGATTGTCTGCCGCCGTCTCCAGGGCCCTGGAGCTCGGGTTGACAAGGCTGACAATGCCCTCTGCCGGGAATGCTGCCGGTGCAATGGCGGCCTATGCGGCGGCGGCCGGAATGGAAGCCCATGTTTTCATGCCACGCGACGCGCCACAGGCGAACCAGATCGAGTGTGTAGCCTACGGAGCGAAACTGAATCTCGTCGATGGGTTTATCACCGATGCCGGGCGCGCTTCCGAAGAGGCAGCCGAAAAGCACGGTTATTTCGATGTGTCGACGCTCAAGGAGCCCTACCGTGTAGAAGGCAAGAAGACCATGGGTTACGAGATCGTTGAGCAGCTCGGCTTCGAGGTCCCCGATGTCGTGATTTGTCCGACGGGTGGCGGGACGGGCATCATCGGGATATGGAAAGCGCTGGACGAGATGGAACAGATCGGTTGGATCGGCCCGGCACGCCCCAGGATGATTTGTGTTCAGGCAGAGGGGTGTGCGCCGCTCGTGAACGCTTACAGGAAAGGCGAGGAGTTTGCAGAACCAGTCGCGAACCCCACGACGCTGGCGGCCGGGATGCGAGTCCCTGCCGCAGTTGGCGACTTCCTGGTCATCCGCGCAGTGCGAGAGAGCGGCGGTACAGCGCTGACGGTAACCGACGAGCAAATGGTTGAAGCGGTCAGGGATATGGCCGGTTTCGAGGGCATCTTCCCGGCGCCAGAGGGCGGCGCCACGCTCGCCGCGCTGGAAAAACTTCTGGAAACCGGCGAAGTAAACCACGACGACCGCGTTGTGCTGCTGAATACCGGTTCCGCACTGAAATACCTGGACGTACTTGGCCCGGCTCTGGGGTTGTAGGGGACAGCAGCCAGCAGATTCATTGGGCATTGTCATTTGCGGTGTCGTCTACATCGGCGAGTCGACTGGCATAATGCCGATCAGAATAACGGCGAGGCACCAGGAGAACACGATGAAAGCGATCGTCTACCGCAAGTACGGCTCACCCGATGTCCTCAAACTTGAGGAAGTCGACAAGCCGACCCCCGCCGACGATGAAGTCCTTGTAAAAGTTCACGCGGCATCAATAAATGACTGGGACTGGGGTCTCCTGAGGGGAAAGCCGTTAATTAACCGCATATCCGGGCTTCTTCGGCCAAGACACAAGATACTTGGAACTGACGTAGCGGGGCGGGTTGAAGCGGTTGGCAAGAACGTAACGCAGTTCCAGCCGGATGATGACGTATTCGGCGACCTGTCCGAATGTGGGTTCGGTGGTTTTGCCGAGTACGTTTGTGCCCGTGAAACCGCACTAACTCCGAAACCGGCCAGTATGACATTCGAACAGGCGGCCTCCGTACCGCATGCGGCAGCTCTTGCCGTCCAGAGTCTTCGCCATAAAAGCCAGATTCGATCGGGGCAACGGGTTTTGTTTAATGGCGCAGGTGGCGGCGCTGGCACGTTCGCCGTGCAGATTGCCAAATCCTTAGGAGCTGAAGTGACTTGCGTGGACAGTTCGATGAAATTGGACATGCTAAGTTCGCTTGGCGCCGATCATGTGATTGATTACACCCGGGAAGATTTCACTCGGAACGGGCAGAGATATGACCTGATTATTGATGTCAAGGCACGTCGTTCGGTTTTCGCCTACAGGCGTGCGTTAAACCCCGGTGGAATATGTGTCATGGTCGGGGGTTCCATGCCCCGAATTTTCCTGGCAATGATCGCGGGACATCTATTTTCGATGATCGGGCGAAAGAAGATCGGAATTCTATGGCACAGGGCAAACAGGGGTTTGGACTTTGTGATCGAGCTTTTTGAAGCCGGAAAAGTAGTCCCTGTCATCGACAAAAGTTTCACGCTGAGCGAGGTCGGTGAAGCACTCCGATATTTTGGAGAAGGAAAACACCAGGGCAAAATCGTTATCACCGTGTGACGGGAAGTCGCGGAAGGCAATCGCCTTGGCTAGACCTTTGGTGAGTCCCAGGTGGTGACGTGGCTGAGCGTCCCCCCGGGGAAGGCAGAGGCATACTCGTCTGCCAGCATTCCCAGGATCACCGAGTTATGACGCGCCCCATGATGCGGCCGGCTCTGCCGTAACGTACCTTCGTGCTGGAACCCGATGTGTTCGAACATTGCACGGGCCGCCGTGTTGTATTCCGGTACGTCGACCCAGGCGCGGTACAGCCCGAGGTGTTCGAAAATATGTTCGATCATGGCAATAACCGCCGAAGTGCCGTAGCCGTGGTGCCACAGCGACCTCTGGCCGATCAGCACAGATATTTGCGCGTCGCCAAGGGCCTCGTCGATCGAGAGCTGACCCTCGCCGATATGTTCTCCAGAAAGCGTATATATCGAGAAGATGTCCCGGTGCGGCTCGTGATGGGGGTCGTGGAATACCTCGTCCCAGGCGTCATCGTCCGCATCGATCATTATCTTCGGCTCGTAGCCGAGGTGCGCCGCGTCGCCGTAGGTGTAGCGGCCGAACCACGCATCTGCAACCTCGGTGTCGTCCAGCCATACCGCGATCCGTTTTACGTCATCACGGGTAACCGGGCGCAACTCAACTAATGAGGGCACTTCGTCCTCCTCAATATCGGCGTCATTGACGATATTAACGGTTTCGGGGGCCACGCGATGGTCTCTGAACACACACCAGTCGAGGCTCTGGTGCCCGATCAAGCTGCGGTAAGACAATCAGGGCCGGGTGCCCGAGTATACCCGACAGCGCCAGACAGCAATTGTGGGCATTCACGGAGCGTGTCGCATCAGGATTGCCCGGCCGCGCCTGGTAGCACGAATTGCTTCACATGATACGATTTGGCATCTTGGGCGGTAGCAATCGATGTCACACAGGTGGCTCGACGCCCGGTATCCAGCTTAACAAGCAGATTTGAGGTAGAAAAATGTCCGATCACTGGAAAATGGAAGCCGAGATCGAGTACTGCGTGCCCTGCGGCTACGCCAACCTGGCCGCGAACATGGTAAATGAGCTGTTCCAGGCAGCCGGCCCTGCACTGGCGATTTCGCTGAAGCCCGGACACAGCGGAGCGTTCAAGGTAACCGTCGATGGTCGTGTGCTGTGGGACAAGAAGACCGAAGGCCGGTCTCCACACATCATGGAAGTCAAGGAAATAAAGGCTACGGTCGCCAACATGATCGAGTCCGGTGCCGTAATCCAGACCAGCTAAACGACTCACCAAATACCCGAACGGCCCTAACCGTCTTTGATATGGAGGTCTCTATGGCCGATGTACCGGCGAAGGTGCATGCTGAAATCGAATACTGCGTGCCGTGAGGCTACCATTCCGTGGCTTTCTGGATGGGAAGCGAACTGTATGTGGCGGGCGGATCGCAGGTGGCCGTGAAACTGACGCCCGGCAAGGGTGGAGTGTTCAAGGTCACCTTGAACGGCGAGGTTGTATGGGACAAGGCTGAGCAGGGCAGGTACCCGGCTTTGCCCGACGCAAGGGAGATAAAGACGAAGGTGGCAAACATGGTTGAAGCGGCCGCTGCCAATAGTTAAGACCGCTGGCCGAGACCCGTGCCTGGGACCATCGTTCAAGCCCATCAGGGTAATAATCGAGAGAACACCCGGGTCGCGACTGGCCGGGTGTTTTTTCTTGATTTGGGCAACGGTTCGGCAGAGCAATGTGTTTCAGCCCGAAATTAGCGCTAATTTACGACTATCAAAATCCCGGAAACCCCTGAAACCAAATGGAGCCCGTGCGTGAAAGCAGCCGTCCTGTTCGAGTCGAATAAGCCCATGCCGATCATGGAGCTTGACCAGTCGGAGCCAAAGACGGGCGAGGTGCGGGTCAGGATGTCGGCCGCAGGTGTTTGCGCCTCGGATTACCACGTGATGATCGGTCATAACCCGACCCCGATGCCAATAGTTCTGGGTCACGAGGGGGCCGGGGTCGTCGAGACTATCGGACCGGATGTAACTACCGTGAAAAAGGGCGACCGCTGCGTCCTGTCGTTCGTTCCGAACTGCGGCCACTGCCGGTCGTGCCGCACCGGTCTTTCGAACCTCTGCGACACCAACAGGGAAACTGGCACCCGCCAGTACGACGGTACGTTTCGTCTTCACACCGCCGACGGCATCGAGGTTCACCAGTTCGCCAAACTCGGCGTTTTCGCCGAATCGATAGTCGTTCCTCAGCAGGCCTGCTATCCGATGCCCGACGATGTGCCCATGGAGGTCGGCGCCCTGATCGGATGCTCGGTAACCACCGGAATTGGCGGGGTGATAAACCAGCCTGGCATGCGGGCCGGAATGACTGTTGCCGTGATAGGGGCCGGCGGCGTCGGGCTGAATGCCCTCCAGGGCGCAAGACTGATGAACGCTTCGAAGGTGATTGCCGTCGACATATTCGATCACAAGCTTGAGTTTGCGTACAAATTCGGGGCGACGCACGTCATTAACTCCAGGGAGCAGGACCCGGTTCCCGCGATCCAGGAAATGACCGGCGGCGGCGTTGATTTCGCCTTCGACACGTTCGGTCACAGGATCACCACCGAGCAGGCCTACGGGGCCACCCGCAAGGGCGGCACTACCGTCGTCATCGGTCTCGCGCCAGACGGCATGAATGCCGAGATTCCGCTGGTCGACCTGGTCCGCAACCAGAAAACCCTGGTTGGCAGCTATTACGGCTCCGCCAGCCCGCACGAAACGTTCGGCAAACTGCTCGACTTCTATTTGCAGGGGCGAATTGACGTGGCCGGTATGGTGACCCGCCGTCACAAACTCGAAGAGATCAACGAGGCGTACGAAGCGCTGGCGAGGGGTGAGGATGGCAGGGGAGTGATTGTCTTCGATTAAGCCGCCGCGAATCCCCCCGGTGACCCCCACTGAATGGTAATTCTCACGGGCTAACCATAGTGGGGGGACTCACTGTTGCTGTGCGTGGCAAACGCAGTGCAACTGGTCCTCGCCGGACCGGTTACATCCACGGCTGCGATCACTCCCGTCTGAACGGCGTCGTCGGTGGCGCAGTTCCCGCCTCAAGACTGTGAGCAACGTCCGTGGGAAGTACAACGTGATTTGCCCGGAACAACGCAGCCAGTTCAGCGCTGACCTCTGTATTCGGGCGACCCGTAAAATCTCCCTTCCTGCCATCTGAATCAGGCCGAATTAGCCGGATTGTTCATTTTTTCACTTGCTGGCAAAACGGGCGACTGCTATGCTCCAAACCGGTCTTTTTTCGAACTCTAAATCAGTGTCTGGCAATCGATGTTCGAGGATTATTTCAGGCAGTACGCGCTGCTCATCATTTTCGCCGCCGCTGCGGTATCCGTCCCCGTCGGGATGATGATGATGAGCTACATGGCCCAGTCCATCGGGGTCAGGCCGTCCCGCCCCACGCCGGTCAAAGAGAGCGCATACGAAGGTGGAATGCCTCCGTTCGAGGGGCGGCCTGCACGATTTAACTTCCGCTACTACTACTACGCGCTGCTGTTCGTTATCTTCGATGTCGAAACCGTTTTCCTGTTTCCGTGGGCCGTTAAATACGGCGTAATGTCGAGGCAGTTCGGGTTTGCTGCACTCGGGGCGGTGCTCGTATTCCTGATCGTTGTGACCTTCGCATATGCTTACGCCTGGCGGAAACATGCCCTGGATTGGGTGTACAACGAATGACCGGTCCAAAATGCCAAAATTAACGGACCCTTACGGTGCTCCTCCGGGCGCTGACCCGCGGGGCGCGCTACAGTCGATTACTCTCGACCTTGACCGGACCGAAGGGGATGCGGTCAACAGGATGAAGGCGACTCACCTCGAGCCGTTCCCTGACCCCGTGATTGAAGTCCCAGACGACCTGCACCGCAGCGTGATCGTCAGTTCCATCGATTACCTGCTGAACTGGGCCCGCAAGTCTTCAGTGTTCCCGTTGCAGTCGGGCCTTGCGTGCTGTTCATTCGAAATGATCAGCGCCGCCATGGCGCGGTTCGACCTCTCGCGCTTCGGCATGGAGGCGTTCCGGGCGTCGCCCCGGCAGGCCGACCTCCTGATCGTTGCCGGCACGCTTACGTGGAAGATGGCCGTTCCGCTGCGTCGACTGTACGACCAGATGGCCGAACCCCGGTGGGTCATTTCGATGGGCGTATGCGCTACGTCAGGTGGTCCTTATTACCAGAGTTATTCGGTCGTTCCCGGTGTGAACCACATCATGCCGGTCGACGTGTATGTGCCCGGGTGTCCGCCACGTCCGGACGCCCTGTTGTACGGCATCATGCAGCTCCACGACAAGATTCGTCGATACAGCCTCAAAGGGCAGGTGGCAGGGCAGGCATGACCACGCCGTGGAGCGGGGCCGCACTTGCCGAGGCCATTGAGGCATTCGCGCCTGGCTCAACCGAGAAGAGCAAAGATGGCGATGTCTGGCTGAAGCCAGAAGCGATTTTCAGGGTTTGCGAGGGTCTCAAGACCCGGCCTGAGTTTAAATTCGATCTGCTGAACAGCGTTACGGCGGTCGACTACATCGATCATTTTGAAGTCGTTTACCATCTCACGTCTCTCCCGAAGAATGCGTCGGCAGTGGTGAAAACCCGCGTTGGGCTGGGCCGGACCGATGCTTCGGTCCCGAGCGTCGTGCCGATCTGGCGGGGCGCCGATTACCAGGAACGCGAGGTGTGGGACCTGATGGGCATCCGCTTTGAAGGACACCCGAACCACAAGCGGATCATGCTGTGGGAGGGCTTCCCCGGACACCCGCTCCGAAAGGACTACGTAACTTACGACCAGTCGATCGCAACTCTGGCCCCCGATAGTGACGTTGATGACACGAGTTCCAGGGCCGGACAGTAATGGCGATCAAGACACAGCCAGTCACTGTCAACCTCGGGCCACAGCACCCATCGACTCACGGCGTATTCCGATTGCGTGTGATGTTCGATGGCGAAGAGATCGTCGATGTGGAGCCGATCTTCGGATACCTGCACCGCGGGTCGGAAAAGCTTGCCGAAGAGCGGACATACACCCAGATCATCACGCTGACCGACCGCATGGACTACGTATCGTCCATGCTCAACAACCAGGCCTACATGCTGGCAGTCGAAAAGCTGGCCGGAATAGAACCGACGCCCCGGGGAGTGTGGCTGCGGATGATCGCATCGGAGCTGCAGCGGATTGCCAGCCACCTTGTTGCCACCGGTTTTCTCTTGCAGGACCTCGGCGCACTCGGCACTCCCCTTATCTATGCGATGCGCGAGCGTGAAAATATTCTGGACCTGTTCGAGATGCTCTGCGGTGCGCGCATCACGACCTCATACCTGAGGCCGGGCGGCGTCTTCATGGACGCCCCGAAAGAGTTCTGGCCGGCCCTCGACCGTGAACTGGTCGACATTGTGAACACACTCGACGAGCTTGAGAAGTATTTGAGCGGGAATGAGATCGTATTCTCCCGCACAAAGGGGACTGCGGTCCTCCCACCCGAAATGCTGATCAACGCGTCGATAACCGGCCCGATGCTGCGCGCCAGCGGTGTCGACTGGGACCTGCGGCACCGCAACCCGTATGACTACTACGACAGGATCCAGTTCAAACGGATACTGCACACGGCGTCCGACAACTACGCCCGGTACTGGGTGAGGATCCAGGAAGCGCGCGAGAGTGTGGTGATCATCCGGCAGTGCGTCGAACAGATCGAGCCGGGAGAGGTCCGGCCTTCTTTCGACGAAGTACCCCACCTGATAAGACCGCCCAAGGGCGATGCATACGTCGCGATCGAAAGCTCGAAGGGCGAACTCGGCTTCTACCTCGTCAGCGATGGCGGAATAGCTCCTTACCGCATGCACGTGAGGGCTCCCTCGCTTATCAACCTCACGCTGCTGCGCGAAATGCTGATCGGCGGCTTGTTCGGCGACCTGTTCGTTAGCTTCGGAAGCATCGACCTGAACATGGGGGAGGTCGACCGCTAGTGGACCAGGCCTTCCTCGACAACTCGCTATGGCGAAATATCTACTGCAACCTTGCTGGCGGCAGCACAGGTAGCGCCAGTTGCGCAGCGCACGGTTACTCTGAGGGCATTTTGCCGGCCGGAATGGAGTGGCTGGCGTTCGCCATCGCGGCGCTCGCGATCGTCGGGCTGTTTGTCAACGGCATCCTCGGCGGGGTGATCGTGCTCATCTGGGGCGAGCGCCGCCTGTTCGGTCGCTTCCAGACCCGCACCGGCCCAAACCGCTGGGGTCCGTTCGGCATGCTCACTTCGGTTGCGGATGCGATCAAGACGATGTTCAAAGAAGACGTTGTCCCGAAGGACGCCGACAGGATTCTGTTCAACATGGCACCGATCATGATGACTGCGCCAGCGGTGCTGGTCTTCGCGGTGATTCCGTTCGGCGTCGGGACCTATATTGCCGATCTTAACGTTGGCGTGCTGTTCATCATGGCCGTTGGCTCGCTCACCACGCTGGCGGTGCTCACGGCCGCCTGGTCGTCGGCGAACCGCATAGCGATTCTCTCGGCATTCCGTGCTGTCGCCCTGCTTATCAGCTATGAAATCCCAATGGCGCTGGCGCTCGTCGGCGTCATCATGCTTGCCGGCTCGATGTCGCTCGGACAAATAGTGCAGGCACAGGCAATTCCGTTCATCCTGGTACAGCCACTTGCGGTGTTCGTCTTCTTTATCGCGGCGATGGCCGAAATGGCAAGGGCCCCGTTCGACCTGACCGAAGCCGAATCGGAACTGGCCGCCGGGTACTTGAACGACTACGCCAGCATGAAGTTCGGCCTGTTCTTCCTCGCCGAGTTCATGGCCGAGATCAGCACATCGGCGATTTTCACGGTACTGTTCCTCGGTGGCTGGCGGGGCTGGGATCCGGTTCCGTCGCACTTCTGGTTCGGCGCCAAACTGATACTGGTCCTGTTCGTTATCATCTGGTTCCGCATGACACTGCCCCGACTCCGCGTCGACCAGGTGCTGAAGCTCGCCTGGAAGGGGCTGTTTGAACTGACGCTGATCAACATTGTCGTTACCGCCGTGCTGATCGGGATATGGCCGGAACCGACGACAAATCAGTTGTGGATCATGGCAGCAGTGAACTGGCCGGTCGCAATTATCTCAATATGGGCTGTCAGCAAGCTGCTCGGGACGTCGGGCTACGCCGACCCACTGCCGGACGCGGACGCACCGGTCTACCCGGTTGCAACTGAACAGATACCGGCAGCGGCTGTTCACGTCCCCAGTTCTCCCGGCAATTCTCAAACTCAACAGGGAGGTGACTGATGATCGGACTTGGTTTGACGCGCGGGTTCCTGGTCACCCTGAGGAACTTCGTCAGGTCCCCTGTCACCATTCAGTACCCGGACCGTCACGTGGGGCTATTCGGCGCGGCAAAAGAGGCCGGGATGAACCCGTTCAGGTTCCTGGTCGGAAGGCCGGGCGATTCGATCAAGGCGATTGCCGGGCTTGCGACTGTGCCGGTCAAGCTCGAACAGTCGCCCCGGTTCCGGGGTAACGAATTTGTGTTCTTTGAAGACCGCTGCACGGCATGCGCCAGTTGCGCCAAGTACTGCCCGCTCGGGATCATCGAGATCGTAAGCGTCCCCGGCAAGATCGACGCCCTGGAGGGTGAGAGCTACAAGCTCGAGGTTTTCGACATCGATATCGGGCGTTGCATGTTCTGTGGCCTGTGTGTCGAGGCCTGCCCATACGACGCCCTTCACATGGGCACGGGGTTTGAGCAGTCGACCTACGTTCGCGACGAGTTGATTTTGACTCTCGACGTGTTGAATGCAGCTGAAAAAAAGCCCAGTTCGTTCTACCGGCCGCAATTCGAAGAAAACGCGTTCGACCCGTTCGCCGAAACGATCGAAAACCATTACGACGCAGGCCGGCACGAACGTCCTTCAGACGAAGACATGAAGAAGAGGTGGGTCGACGAGCGATGGACGAACGATGATTGAAGTTTCGACCCTGACCACCGTCGCATTCTGGGGCGCTTCTGCGATGACGCTCGGGTTCGCTCTCATCGTTGTGACTCAGCGCGATGTATTCAGGGCGGCGATCGCGCTGGCCGGTTCCTTTCTGGGCGTTGGAATCCTGTACTTCGTGCTCAGCGCGGAATTCGTTGGTGTCGTCCAGATCCTCGTTTATGTTGGCGCAATTTCGTCATTGATGGCATTCGCGGTGATGTTCATTCAGGACGTCAAGGCGGGTAGCCGACCGGTGCAGGGCCGGTTGGTCGGTGCGGCGGTGGCGGTGCTCATTCTCGCGGCGGTGGCGTTTACGGCGTTAAACACCGATTGGTCGACGATGGATGAAATTTCCGATCAGGTCGCAGGTGCCCTGACCGAGGGATACGTACAGGTTGGCACCGGCGACGAAATAAGGATCGAAAAAGTGGGATTTACTGATCCCGACGAGGTAGTTGTGCCAAACGGCGGTGTGCTGGTCGACAGCACAAGCGCGATCGGAGTCCTTCTCGTTCGTGAATACGTCCTTGCTTTCGAAATCATCGGCCTGTTGCTTGTTGCCGCACTGATCGGTGGGCTGCTGCTGATACGTGACCCAAAGCCAGAGCCTGAGGTCGTGACGGGGTCAGAGAAACGAGAAGCCCCGGTATGACCATCGAAAACGTTCTTCTCGTCTCCGCTGTACTTTTTGCCATTGGTGCCTACGGGGTCGTATCGCGGAGCAGCCTCATCACCGTGATCATGTCGCTCGAGCTCATGTTTAACGGGGTCGTAATTGCCGCAGTTGCGTTCAGCCGCTTCACGCCGTCCGCCGCGCTGCTCAGCGGAGACCCCCTGACAGGTGAAGCCATTCGTTCGGCCCTGACCGGGCATGCGTTCGCGATTTTCATTATTTCAGTCGCTGCCGGCGAGGCGGCGCTGGCATTTGCGCTTGTGTTCGCTATGTACAGGGCAGGGGAGTCGATAGAAATTACCGATGCCTCTCAAATGAAGAACTGATCGGCCCCACCCCGGGTAATAAACGATAAAACGGGATTCGGATTTAAATAAAAATGTGGGTCGATTACAAAAAAACACCGAACCTGATCTCGGCGCAAATGTGGAAAGACCTTCTCGAAGGTGAAGGGCTGCCCACGATGATCATCCCGGAGGGCAACATCCTCGACTGGGCTGAGGACGCCGCGTTCCGTGTGATGGTCCCCAAGGGTCGAGAACACGTGGCCGACGAAATTTTGAGAAAGCTGTAGCAGGGAATTTCTGTGATTACCGAAGGCCTGGTATGGCTGATAATCGCGCTGCCCGTCATCAGCCTGCTGGTGAACGGCGTGTTAGTGCGCGCCTTCGCCGGCCCCGATTCGAAATACGCCGGTTACATCACCGTCGCGGCCATCGGCGGGTCGTTCGTGCTTTCGATCTGGGCCCTCCTGACCGTGATGTCCAACGGACGACCGCTCACGCTCGAACTACACGACTGGATCGCGGTTGGCGGCCTGAACCTGAAGTTCGGGCTAATGCTCGACCAGTTGACCGTAATCATGCTTGTCGTTGTCAGCGGAGTGAGCCTGCTCGTACAGATTTACGGGCAGGCCTACATGCACGGCGACAAGAGCTACACGCGCTACTACGCATATATGTCGCTTTTCACAGCTTCGATGCTCGGTCTCGTGCTGTCGAGCAACATGATCCAGCTCTTCGTCTTCTGGGAACTCGTCGGTATTTCGTCTTACCTGCTGATCGGCTTCTGGATGGACCGTCCCTCGGCCGCCGCCGCTGCGAAGAAGGCGTTCCTGATGACCAGGTTCGGCGACTTCGGGTTCCTGCTCGGAATCCTGTACCTCTACTCGGTCAATCCGTCCTACATGGACATTGGAACGCTGTACAAGGCCATTGCGGCTAACGAGATCGCGGTCGCGGTGGCGACCTGGGTCGCGCTTGGACTGTTCGCGGGTGCGGTTGGCAAGTCGGCACAGTTCCCGCTCCACTCGTGGCTCCCCGACGCCATGGAAGGTCCGACCTCCGTATCGGCGTTGATCCACTCGGCGACCATGGTCACTGCCGGCGTGTTCCTCGTCGCACGCTTCTTCCCGCTGTTTCAGTACTCCGACATGATGACGCTCGTCGCGCTCGTCGGCGGCTTCACCGCGGTATTTGCGGCAACGATGGGACTCGTCGCCAACGACATCAAGCGCGTACTGGCCTACTCGACGATCAGTCAGCTTGGCTACATGATGCTGGCGCTGGGAATTGGCGCCTACGCCCCGGCGATCTTCCATCTGTTCACCCACGCCTTCTTCAAGGCGGCGCTGTTTCTGGGCGCAGGCTCCGTCCATCACGCTTCCGGCACGTTCAACATGAAATACATGGGGGGGCTGAAGCGGCACATGCCCTGGACCTACTGGAGCATGGTCATCGCCAGTGTGAGCCTTGCCGGGCTGTTCCCGTTCTCGGGGTTCTGGTCGAAAGACGAGATTCTCGGGCATGCGGCAGAGGTCGGGACGGCCACCGCCGCAATCGTGCTGGCTCTCGGTCTTATTGCCGCGCTAATGACGGCGTTCTACATGTTCCGGGTGATATTCCTTACGTTCCATGGCGAGTGGCGAGGCGGCGGCGAACTTGAAGAGGAACACGCTGAAGACGCTGGCGATCCGGCACCGGTCGGCAACACGCACTCCCACCTGGCAGAGGCTCCGTGGCTGATGATCGGGCCGGTTGCACTGCTTGCTGTGTTCGCAATATTCATCGGTTTCTTCTCGAATCCAACGGTGGATGTCGGGCCAATCGAAAAGCATGCGTTCGCGCATTTCGTGACGGTCCAAAACGAAGCCGTGTTCCCGACCGACGACGCAGCGGTCGAGGCGGGTGCCAGCCCCGAATTCAATTTCGTGGTCGCTGGCGCATCGACCGTGCTGGCGCTGGCCGGTATTGGCCTGGCGTACTTGATGTACATCAGGGGAACGATCTCCCCGGCGTCGGTGGGTGCCAGGTTCCAGCCGGTTTACAGGCTGCTGTTCCGCAAGTACTACGTCGACGAGTTGTACGAAGACCAGCTGGTCCGCAAGGCCTTCTACAAGTACATCGCCGATGCGTTGCGCTGGTTTGACGAACACTGGATCGATAACGCAAACGTTCACCTTTACACCTGGGTGAACCGACTCGGCAAGAGCGGCGCCCTGGTCCAGAACGGACAGACGCAGACATATGCCGTTGGCATGGTCATCGGGGTGATCGCAATCGTTGCGGGGTTCCTGCTCTGGGGCTGAAAAAGCACGTGAAATTTAGCTCAAGCAAAACCGAATACATCGTGACAGACCCGGCAACTGAATCGGGGGTGATCCATGTTTGATGGATTGCTGACGGTCACCGTGTTCCTGCCCGCCGCGGTGGCGGTCCTGGTTGCATTGTTCGCGCGCGGAGAAAATGCCAATCGGCAGATCCGCTGGATTGCGATCGGCGCGACCGTCGTCACGTTCGCGCTCACGGTGCTGATATTCGCCGGGTACGACCGTGCGATCGGCGGCGTGCAAATGATCGATTACTTTGAGCGCTGGATTCCGGTCGATGCCCTCAGATCGTCGTACATCCTGGGTGTAGACGGCCTGAGCGCCCCGCTGGTGTTGCTGACGGGGCTGCTCGGCATGGCGGCGGCGTTCGCATCGTGGCGAATTAACACGCGTGTCCGTGAATACTTTCTGTGGCTGCTGCTGCTGGAAACCGCGGTGCTCGGCGTGTTCATGTCGCTCGACCTGCTCCTGTTCTTCATCTTCTTCGAGTTCGAGTTGATCCCGATGTACATGCTCATCGCAATCTGGGGCTCTGGCCGCCCTCGTTACTCGGCGATGAAGTTTGTGTTGTTCACGCTGGCGGGCGGTGCGTTCATGCTGATCGGCATCCTCGCCATTTACGTCACTCCGGGTGTGAACACGCTGGCGATGGTCTCGATTCCAGAACTGGGAATCACTGGAATCCCGGAACTCATCGCGGCGGCCGACCTGGTGATTCCGGCTGCGCTTATCTTCGGGTTCTTCTTTATCGCGTTTGCGATCAAACTGCCGCTCTGGCCGCTCCACAGTTGGCTGCCCGACGCCCACACCGACGCGCCGACCGCCGTTTCTGTGATGCTGGCCGGCGTGCTGCTGAAGATGGCCGGTTACGGCCTGCTGAGGATCAACCTTGGCTTTTTTCAAGAAACGAGGGGTTTTACGATTCACGATGTGGCCGGTGCATTGGCGATCTTAGCGGCAACATCGGTTATCTACGGAGGAATCGTCACCGTTCGTCAAACAGACATGAAGCGCCTTATTGCATTCAGCTCGGTGAGCCACATGGGCTTTGTGTTGCTCGGCGTGGCCGCAATAGGGGGGTCGAAAGCCGATACCTCGCCTGCCGGGCTCAATGGCGCGGCGCTCCAGATGTTCACGCACGGCACTATTACGGGATTGGCGTTCCTGATGGTCGGCCTTTCCTACGACCGCACACACACCCGCCACATCCCCCACCTGGGCGGACTGTGGAAAAAGATGCCGCTGATCGCAATATTCTTCGTGATCGCCGGCTTCGGATCACTGGGGCTGCCCGCGCTTTCCGGGTTCGTGGCAGAAATCATGGTCTTCCTGGGCACGTTCTCGGTCTGGCCGTGGCCAACCGGTGTAGCTGCATTCGGCGTCGTCCTGGCGGCGGGCTACACGCTCTGGATGGTGCAGCGGGTATTTTTCGGCGCACGCCCGGCGAACCCCGGGCTGTCCGATGAGATTTACGACAGGCTCGACGACGCAAACTGGGTCGACATGGTCCCCGTCATCGCGCTGGCAGCTCCCATCTTCATCATCGGAATCTGGCCCTCTGTGATCACAGATGTGTTCGATATCGGTATCAAGGCGGTGCTCAGGTGATGACCGCTCAGGACTTCTGGGTAATTTCCCCCCAGATTGCGATGGCCTTGCTTGCACTGGTCGTGGTGTCGGTCGACCTTGTCACGCGCAGCATGGCGAAGGTTTCGGCGGTGGCCCTCACCGGCCTGGCCGCGCCGCTGGTCCTGACGCTGAACCTCTGGTACGGCTGGTTTGGCGACCCGGCCACCGGCCCCGCGTTGTTCGGGACGGTCGAGGCAGACCGGTTCTCGCTGTTTTTCAACTTCCTGTTGATCACGGTCACGGCCGGGACGGTCCTCGCCTCAACGAAATACATCGCTTCCGACCGAATGAAAGACTATGGCGGCGAGTTCGTTGCGTTGGTGTTGTTCTCGGTAACAGGAATGATGCTGCTCGTATCCGCGACAGAACTGATCACGATTTACGTGGCGCTCGAACTCACGGCCCTGCCGGTCGTCGCCCTCGCCGCGATTCACCGCACGCGGCAGGCAGTCGAAGCCGGCACTAAGTTCTTTGTCCTCTCCGCGATATCCAGTGCAATCCTGCTTTACGGTTTTGCCTATATCTACGGTTATACAGGCAGCACCAATCTCGATGTGATATTGGAACGCCTGGCCGTTCTGCCAACTCAGGCTGGCGTCCCGTTCGGTTCATACGCCGTGTTGCTGGCCGTGATCATGATTGTTGCGGGGTTCGGATTCAAGATGGCAGTCGTTCCGTTCCAGATGTGGGTGCCCGACGTATACCAGGGCGCGCCGACTCCAGTGGCCGCGTTCCTATCGGTCGCGTCCAAGTCGGCGGCTTTCGCCGTAATCATGCGAATCATGTACTCCGCATTTGGCGAACCCGGCCTGATGCAGGACTGGTCGGGACTATTTGCGATTCTGGCGGCGGTGTCGATGACAGTCGGCAACATGCTGGCGCTTTCACAATCGAACATAAAACGACTACTTGGCTACTCCACAATTGCACAGGCCGGATACGTCCTGGTCGGTGTGGCATCTGTGCCGGCAAACCAGATCGGTGCCACGTTTGCCGGGGCGGGAGCGCAGGGCGTCCTGTATTACCTGGCCGGCTACGCATTCACGAACCTTGCAGTCTTCTTCGCCGTGATCGCGATTACGTCACGGACCGGCGACGATTCGATCGCGGGCCTGAACGGGCTGATCAAGCGGTCACCGTTGCTCGCGTCTCTGCTCGTATTCGGCCTGCTTTCTCTCCTTGGCATGCCGCCGACCGTTGGGTTCATGGCCAAGGTCGTCGTGTTTGGGTCTGCTCTGAATGCCAACCTCGCATGGCTCGCAGTGATTGGCGTGGTCAACACCGTCATTGCCGCCTACTACTATCTCCGGGTCATCCGTGCGATCGTGTTCGAGGACCCTGTCGATACCTCGCCCATCAAGAGCGATGTGCCTGTCCTCGTGGCAACCGGCGTCGCGGCCGTTGGCGCAGGGGTGCTCGGGATTGCTCCATTCCTCCTTCTCGAATTCGCCAGGAGCGCACTTTCGATACTTCCCGACCTGTAAATTGGTTTTGTAACGTCGCTCATCAGAGACTCTCCCGAAACCCCGTCTCCCAGGGGCGAGGGAACTAACCACACCTGCCAGTGTATTTTGAGATAGTTTCTTAGTGACCGCAGGTACGTGTGAGGGCCGCAGGCTCTTGCCGGGATCGGACCCACGAACGGCAACCGGCCAATATGCCACGCTACAAGAACATAGGAATCGTCCACCACGGTCTGCTGGCCGGGGCAGGTGATCTGGCGAAAAGTCTTACGCACAAATATGAGGCTGGGCGCAACTGGTGGCTGGCGACGCAGGACACGCTGCACGACATCGAGGACGATCTCAAATCTACTGATCTGATTATTACTATCGGTGGCGATGGCACGATCCTCAGGGGAGTCCACGTTGCCGCGGCGCGCGACATTCCCGTTCTGGGCGTGAACATGGGACGGGTCGGCTTCATGAGTGAAATCGAGGCCAAAGACGCAGTCGACGAGATTTCCTGGTACCTCGATGGCAACGCCCGGATAGAGCGGCGTTACATGCTGAGCGCCACGATCAGGGCCGGGAGACAGGATTCGGAGTCAGTGCTTGCGCTGAACGACATTACGGTTGCACGCGGCGCATTGTTGCGCGTCATCGAGGTAAGCACGGTCGTCGACGGCGTGCACCTGGCGACCTACCGGGGGGACGGCGTCGTCGTTTCGACCGCGACCGGCTCGACCGGTTACAGCCTGGCGTTGGGTGGTCCGGTCATGGACCCGCAATCACGAGATTTCCTGGTGAAACCGATAGCGACCCATATGAGTCAGGTTGGCGGCGTGATACTGCAGGAGTCTTCAAGGGTCGAACTAACCGTCCTGACCGATCATGACGCGACCCTGAGCGCCGACGGTTTCGTAGATCAGCCCCTGGGCGTTGGCGAGCCCGTAACGATCACACAGGCGGGCGACTATGCGTCGTTTTTGAGACGGAAACCGCCGGCCGATTTCTGGGGTGACCTGTCCAGGCGTTTGGGACTTCGAAAAGGTTCATTCAAAACAACGCGGCAACGCCGCCGCTAGCAACTGATAATTTCGGTAAAATACGAACGAATTGCGACCCAAACGCCCAACCACCGTGTCAGTCAGCCGCAAGTACGAGGGAAATCGAATCTCCCTGAGGGTCGACACAGCCAGGTTCGATGATGGTCCCGAGTTTGATCGTGAGATCGTTGAACATCCCGGATCTGTGGTGCTGATACCCATCACCACCACAGGCAAAGTGCTGTTGATCCGGCAGTTTCGACAGTCGGCAGAAAAAGTCCTGTTGGAAGCACCTGCCGGAACAATAGAGTCGGGCGAGGACCCGGAAGCAACAGCACGACGGGAGCTGCAGGAAGAGGTCGGATACAAAGCCGGGAAACTAATCCCCATCGGCGGCTCGTGGGTCGCTCCGGGGTACTCAACCGAGTATTCCCATGCTTACATAGCGACGGAACTGGAACCCGACCCGCTGCCTGCCGACGAAAGTGAAGACATCGTTGTAGCAGAATTTGACTTCAGCGATATCCACCGCTTGATTATCGAAGGCGAACTGGAGGACCAGATGTCTATAGCCGCTCTGCTCTCGGCGCAGCATGTGTACATGGATAACATCAAGGCCAGATCCAACGAATCCGAATGACCAGACGAATAAATCACCGCAGTGCGAGGCGAACCCGTGTACGAGCATGATGTCCTGATAATTGGTGGGGGGCTTGCCGGGCTCAGAGCGGCCGTCGAAGTGTCGCGTGCGGGCACCGATGTCGCAGTGATCTCCAAGGTCCACCCGGTACGCAGCCACTCGAACGCTGCGCAGGGCGGCATCAACGCCCCGCTGACCGACCGGGGTGACGACTGGGAAAGCCATGCTTACGACACGATCAAGGGAAGCGATTTCCTTGCTGACCAGGACGCCGTCGTGATCATGTCGCAAGAGGCCGGCGAGGCCGTGCTCGAACTCGAGCGGATGGGCGTCATCTTCAGCCGGGGCGAAGACGGCAAGCTCGGGACCCGCAAGTTCGGTGGTCAGAAAAAGGCCCGGACGTTCTATGTTGGCGCGATCACCGGTTCAGCCATCCTTCAGGTCCTGTTCGAACAGTCGCTCAAGATGGGGCTGAATGTTTACGAAGAGTGGTTCGTCACCAGGCTGATAATTGAAGATGGCGCATGTCGCGGTGTGGTGGCCCTCGATATCAAGACCGGCGAAATGCACACGATCAAGGCCAAGGCGGTCATCATGGCGGCCGGCGGGGCCGGTCGTGTTTTCGAGCCTTCGACCAACGCGCTCATTTGCACCGGCGACGGGCTGGCACTGGCATACCAGGTGGGTGCCCCGTTGATGGACATGGAAATGATCCAGTACCACCCAACAACCCTCGCCCGCACCGGAATTCTAATCTCCGAGGCTGCACGGGGCGAGGGTGCATACCTGCTTAACGCCGACGGTGAACGCTTCATGGAGAAGTACGCTCCCGACTACATGGAACTTGCGTCGCGGGACGTTGTGTCACGTTCGGAGCAGACCGAAATCGACGAGGGCAGGGGAATCGACGGCAACGTGCTCCTCGACCTGCGGCACCTCGGTCGCGAGTTTATCGAACAGAAACTCGGCTACCTCCAGGAGGTTTCGGTCGAGTTTCTGGGCATCGATCTGGCCGAGCAGCCCGTACCCGTCCAGCCCGGCATGCACTACATCATGGGCGGCATCAAGACGACCGTCGATGGTGAGACCAGCATCCCCGGCCTGTACGCCGCCGGCGAATGTGCAAACGTCAGCGTCCACGGCGCGAACCGGCTCGGCGCCAACTCACTCCTCGACACGGTCGTCTTTGGCCGGCGCTCTGCCGTCCACGCACTCGAATACATCAAGGGCGTCGGTACCGCCTCCAGGGCGGAAGAAGACCTGGCATTTGAGAAAACCCGGCTGCAGGCGATTCTCGACCGTCCAAAGGGCGAGCGCTCTGCAGCGGTCCGAGACGACATGGCACGCGGCATGACAAAGGGAATCGGTGTGAACCGGGACCAGGCGACAATGGAAGGTGCGCTCGAGAACCTGGTCAACGTGAAATCTCGCCTTCCCGGTGTGTCAGTTGAAGACAAGGGGAAGGTGTTCAATACCGACCTGATGTTCGCTCTCGAACTCGAATTCATGGTCGATTGCGCCGACGCCATCGTGGCCGGTGCGCTGGCCCGAAAAGAGAGTCGTGGAGCGCATTACCGCACCGATATGACCGGGCGCGACGACGAAAACTGGCTGAAGCACACGCTTGTGTACAAGGACGGTTCGCAGGAGCATGGGACGCGTGTCGAGACGGCGCCCGTGACGATCACCCGGTGGGAACCGGTGGAGAGGGTCTACTAAATGCAGGTCGGTCTGAAAGTAAAGAGATTTGATCCCACTGATTCGGGGGGCAAGACCTGGTGGCAGGAATACGAGGTCGACGTTCACCCCGACTCAACGGTGCTGGATGCGCTGATCCAGGTCCGTGAACACGTCGATGGCACCCTTGCGATGCGCTGCGCCTGCCGCGCATCGATCTGTGGATCGTGCGGAATGAAGGTCAACGGCAACGCCAAGCTGGTCTGCAAGACGCGGGTCGTGTCGCTTTCACCCAACGGCGAGCAGTTGATCATCGAGCCGATGGGCAACCATCACGTCGTTCGCGACCTCGTCATTACGCTCGACACGTTCTTCGACCAGATCAACCGGGTCGAGCCCTACCTGCAGCCGAGCTTCGTTCCCGAGCATGGGGAATACGTCGTGTCGAACGAGTCGATGGAGAACCTTCTCAAGTCGATGAACTGCATCATGTGCGGCTGCTGTGTTTCCGACTGCACGGTCCTCGAAGTCGACTCCAACTTCATCGGTCCGGCCGCGTTTGCCAAGGCATGGCGGTTTACTGAAGACCCCCGCGATTCCAAACGTGACGAGCGGCTCAAGGCCCTGAACGATGAAGACGGCGGCATCTGGGACTGCACACGCTGCTTGAAGTGCGTCGAAGTCTGCCCGAAGGGTGTCGACCCGATGGACCTGATCATGGAACTCCGCGAATCGGCCATCGAAGCCGGCAACACCAACACGCACGGTTACCACCACACGGAATCCTTCTACAAGTCGGTAAAAAAGAACGGTCGGCTCGACGAGACCCGGCTGGCCATAGATTCGGCAGGCTGGACGAATATCCCGCGATTGCTGGACCTCGCACCGATAGGTCTCGCCGCCATGCGGAGGGGCAAATTGCCGCCGCTGATCCCCCACAAGTCCGAGGATCACAAGAAGGTCAGAGAACTGTACGACAGCGTGGAAGGTGAATCGAAATGAAGTACGCCTTTTACCCCGGATGTGTGGCCCGCGGCGGCGCACCGGAACTCTACGACTCCGCTTTAGCGGTAATGGAACGGCTCGGTATCGAGTACGTCGAGCTGACCAGGGCCACCTGCACCGGTGCAGGCGTGCTGCAGGAAAAGAACCTGAAGATGGGCGACGTCCTGAACGTACGGACCTTTGCGATGGCCGAGGAGATGGGCCTGCCGATCATGGTCCTGTGCTCGACCTGCCAGGGCGTGATGAGCCAGGCAAATCACCGTGTGCAACGTGACCCCGAGTATCTTGCCGAGATCAACAGGCACCTGGCCAAAGAAGGTCTTGAATACAAGGGCACAACCACGGTCAAGCACATGCTGTGGGCGCTGATCGAGGACATCGGGCTCGACAGGCTGAAGGAGACCTTCACGCGGGAGCTGACCGGGATGAACATGGCGCCGTTCTACGGCTGCTACATTGTTCGACCGTCCGAGGCGCTCGGGTTCCTTGATCACCCGGAGCGTGAAACTTCACTCGAAACGCTTATCGAGCTGGTCGGCGGGACAGTGACCGATTTTCCCGGTAAGACAGCATGCTGCGGATTTCCAATTCTGTTCATCAACCAGGCCAACTCCATGAAGATGGTCGCCAACCACACAGGCACCGCCAGAGACCTTGGCGCCGATGTGATGGTCACGCCGTGCCCGCTGTGTCATTTGAACCTGGACGGCTACCAGCCGAAAGCCCGCAGGCAGGTACGTGGCGACAAGGCCGACCTGCCGATCATCCACCTGCCACAGCTGATCGGTCTGGCAATGGGCATGAGCGAAAAGGCGCTGGGACTCCAGAAGCACATCGTCTCGACGAAGCAGCTGGTGAAGCAGGCCGAGGCTGCGGCGAGCCCCCTGTCGTCCTGAACTCGCCTGGCGATGTTAATAGGAACTGCACGTAAGTAACTATCCCAAAACTCCCTCTCCTCGGGGAGAAGGAATTTCACTTCGCCTATTAATGTGTTTTGGGATAGTTTCTTAGCCCCAATTCTTGGGCGGTCGCCACTGCACCGGGTCGTGCGCCGGTCCTCGTGAAGCAACTGCCACGATAGCCGACCACGCTTATCATTATTTTCTGTGCTGAATCAAAGACTCGATCCAGACGACCCAGACGACCAACGGTACCGGGGGAAAATAATGGCCTCGCAGGAAATGCGGCTCGAACGCGATTCGATGGGAGAGTTGGAGGTCCCGGCCAACGCTTATTACGGGGCCAACTCCCGGCGCGCCGAACTCAATTTCCCAATAAGTAAACTGCGGCTGGGCAGGTCGTTCGTGAAAGCCATTGGCCAGATCAAGCAGTCGGCAGCGGTCGTAAACCTGGAACTCGGGGCGATCGAAAGCGACATCGCCGAAGCGATCATCGCCGCGGCGCAGAGAGTGATCGACGGCGAGTTCGACGACCAGTTCATTGTCGACGTGTTCCAGACCGGCTCTGGCACATCGACCAACATGAACGCCAACGAGGTGATCTCAAACGTCGCGATCGAATCCCTCGGCGGTGTGATTGGCTCCCGGACCCCGGTCCACCCGAACGACCATGTGAACAAGGGGCAGTCGTCCAACGACGTGATCCCGACCACGATTCACCTTGCAGCGGCCAGCGCGATCCAGGACAACCTGCTCCCTGCCCTGCAAGAACTCGAGGATTCGCTACGGGCCAAGTCGGAAGAGCTCTGGGGCGTGGTAAAAACTGGCCGCACACACCTGCAGGACGCTACCCCAATCCGGCTTGGACAGGAATTTCTCGGCTATGCCGGTCAGCTTGAACTCGCCGGCAAACGAGCGCGGGCAGCGCTCGCCGAACTTTCTGTGCTTGCACTGGGCGGCACCGCCGTCGGCACAGGCATCGGAATGCATCCCGAGTTCAGCGGTCGCGTCATCGCGCGGCTGCGGGAACTGACGGGTCTCGATCTTTCCGAAACCACGAACCACTTCCAGGCGCAAAGCACACTCGACGCCGTTGTGGCTGCCTCCGGCCAGTTGAAGTCCATTGCTGTAGGTCTGTTGAAAATCGCCAACGACCTCCGGTGGCTTGGTTCTGGCCCCCGTGCTGGAATCGGCGAAATCACACTTCCTGAAGTCCAGCCCGGCTCGTCGATCATGCCGGGCAAGGTCAACGCGGTCATTGCCGAATCAGTCACGATGGTCTCTGCCCAGGTAATTGGCAATGACGCCACGATCACCATAGCCGGTCAGTCTGGCAACTTTGAGCTGAACGTGATGATGCCGGTGGCAGCACACAACCTGCTCGAATCGATCGATCTGCTGGCAACATCGACGGTGAACCTCGCCCGGCAGTGCATTAACGGCCTGGTGGCGACGGACCAGGGACCCGAGATGGTCACGCAGGGTCTGGCGATCGGCACCGCGTTGGCCCCGATCATCGGTTACGACGCCGCTGCCAGCATCGCCCACGAAGCCTCAAAAAGCGGTGAGACGATCAGGGAGGTCGCACTGCGCGTGACCGATCTCACCGCGGAACAACTTGACGAAATCCTTGACCCACTTTCCATGACCGAGCCGAAGGCTTCACCCTGAATAAAGCGATGCCGAGCAGCATTCGGATCAAGACTATCAACCACGTCGGAATCCCAATCTGGGACCGTCGGGTCTCGCTGCCGTTCTACCGCGACATCCTCGGCCTGCAGGTAATCCCGTCAATGGTCGATTCGCAGAACATCGTCTGGACCAGGACCCTGGACGGAACGATGGTCCACCTTATCGAGCCTTCCGACGGTGAAACCCTCGTCAAGCCGCACACGGCGTTCGAGGTGGAAGATTTCGACTCGACGGTCGAGGACCTGCGGAACTCGGGATTTCCGGATATCAGTGATCCTGGCGAACGGCACGACGGCCAGCGCCATATCTCCATCTATGACAACGACCGCAACCGGCTCGAATTCACCACGGCAGGCGGTCTGCGCCCTGCAACACGGGTGGTTGACGCTAACGGCTACACCAGTGATTCGGGAACCGACGCGCCCGTTCGATCTCCGTCCCGGTCTTCGGCGAATATCAAGATCATCACCATCAATCACATTGGACTGCCGATAAATGACCGGGCCGGGTGCATGGGGATGTACCGGGACCTGCTGAATATCAACGTGATCCCCCACCAGATCGATGGCAACAGCCTCGCATGGACAGAGATGGGCGATGGCTCGATGGTTCACGTAATCGACCCGCCGAAATCGGTCGGCCCGCGTGGCGACGGCCGGCAGCACGTTGCGTTTGAAGTTGCCGACATCGAAGCGGCGGCTGACGCCCTGGAAGAGGCCGAGATCGAAATCGTCGGGGCGCCAGGAACGCGCCACGACGGGCAGCAGTTCCTGTTCATCTACGACCCCGACGGCAACCGGCTCGAACTGGCCACGCGCGGCGATCACTCAGACACCCCGCGCACAGTCGACGAAAACGGCTACACGAGCGAGAACGGCGAGTTGCTGTAGCTTCCGGCCTGGGCCGACTTGGAAATCCGTCGCTACGCAGGGTAGCTCGCCCGCTCCACGCTGGCGAAATATTCGTCAAGGAACCCGGTTACGGCGGCCTGTATCTTCGAGTCGGAGACTTTCTTAAGTAATCCGGAAGTATGCACCGTACCCGTCATCTTGACCCGCGTTGACCGCGTCGAATCCCCCTCTGGGTTCCCATGCGGATTCTCACCCGAATTTAGCGATACCGTCGCCGCTCCCTCTATCCCGGCGCCCATGGCTTTTCCGTCAAACTCGAACTTGAACGAGTCTTTCGGGTTGACGTCCGATAGCCGGACATCGACATTCACGGTCGGGCGCAGAAAACCCATCGAAATCTTCATCGAAACTCGAAGTTTTTCCGGACCGGCGCTGGTGACGCGCGTGGTCCCGGGCAGGTGCGATTCCATGGTCGTAGTTTCGGTCAGGGCCGCCCAGACTGCTTCTGCCGGGGCCTCGACCAGCCGGTCGTATTCGAATTCCAATCAGGTCGCCTTCTTGTTCTGTGGGTTTCTGCTCAATTCAATACAGCCAGACCCGGTATCGACGATATCCGTGGAACTGTCGCTGTTCAATCCCCATCGGCCATCGATTTGCCCATGCTGGCGATAGCATGGTCTATCCATGTCATCGCCAGGGCCCCCAGGGGCCCCAAATGTCAACCCGCGGCGTTCTTCACTCCGATCGACCATACGATCTCTGGTATGGACCGTTTACGTACCCTCTTTCATGCTTTCGGTCGGCCAGGGCATCCTCATCCCGGTGCTGCCCGGATACGCAAAAGAAGAGATGGCAGCGACCGTGGCGCTGGTTGGTGTGGTCGTTGCCGCCCGCTATCTGGGGACGATGATATTCGACGTTCCAGCCGGGATACTGGTGACCCGGCTTGGAATGCGCCGCACCATGATCAGCGGTGTGGTCCTGTTCGGCCTGGCCGCGGTGTGGGCCGGTCTGTCGCCAAACCTCACATCGCTGCTGGCAGCCCGCATTCTTGCCGGAATCAGCTTCGCTCTCTGGAGTATCTCACGCCACTCGTACATCGCAACCACGGTGCCGATGGATGTCCGGGGACGTGCTCTGTCGCTGTTTGGTGGGATCTCGCGAATAGCAACGATACTTGGCCCGCTGATCGGCGGTCTCCTGGCGGCATTTGTCGGGATTCGCGTGCCGTTTTTCGCACAGGGCGGGGTGGCCCTGCTGACGCTGATAATGATTATCGCGACCACCCGGAACATGGTCGAGCCGCAGCAGTCCGGAGCACGGCACAATGTCTTCAGAGAGCTGAGTGGCGTTGTGACCAGGCACCGCCGGGACTTTGCCACGGCCGGAGTGGCGGCAATCATGCTGCAGTTCGTGCGGGCGGGACGCGAGTTCCTCATCCCGGTGTGGGGCGGCGAAATCGGGCTGGGCAAAGACCTGATCGGGTATATCGTCACGGCGTCGTTCGCAATCGACTCGATGCTGTTCCCGTTCGTCGGCTACTCGATGGACCGCTGGGGACGCAAGTCGACCGGGATCCCTGCTTTCATCGTCCTGGCACTGGCATTGGCGCTCATTCCAACCACGGGAAGCTTCGGGGGACTGTTGGCCGTCGGGTTGCTCGCCGGACTCGGCAACGGTCTCTCGAGCGGATTCGTTCTCATCATGGGGACCGACCTCGCGCCGAGGGACAATCCGGGCGAGTTTCTCGGTGTATGGCGGTTGATCTCGGACACCGGCGGTGCGGGCGGCCCGATCGTGATCGGCGGCATCGCCCAGGTCGTCACCCTGGGTGTCGCCTCGGTAGCGACGGCCGGAGTCGGTGTGTTCGGCGCGCTAATGCTGATCTTCATCGTTCGAGAAACCATGACGCGAGGGCCACGTTAGCCGCCGAAGGTTGATTCGATCCTCGCTCCCTCTGAGGGAGACGGGATTGGCCTGTTCTCCCTCCCTCCGAGGGAGGGAGTTAGAGCATGTGCTGAGCCTGTCGAAGTGGGTGGGTCGAACTGCACAAATGATCAGTCTTCCCATCCGCAGATCCCACCCACACCCTAACCCTCTCCCTCAAAGGGAGAGGGGAAATTGAACTGTCTGGGGGTCGTATTGCGCTTCTTACAGCCCCTCAGCGGCCAGCAGCTCGTGCAGGTCACGCAGGCACATGGCGTCGTCTTCAGGTGCCCGGCCATCGACCCAGTCCTTCGATTCGCCCGACATGCCTTCGACAGCGCCAACCGCAACGATGTCCGTGACCCACTCGTGGCCCTTTTCGACCGACGGCAGCATATTTTTGCCTGTCTTGATCGATAGTGCCGCGACGAGACCGTAGCCGCCCCAGTTCGACACGCTGGCAATGATCAGCTCGGTGGTCGTGGTCGTACACGGGTCGTCGGGCAGGTTTTCGATATCGGGAATGACATCGCGCATGTTGCCCATCCCGATTTCGTTGCCGCCGTCGCCAATGCCGACCGAGTGGGGGTGCTGCTCGAACATGTGGTCGATCTTGGCGTTGTGTTCCGAGAAATCGACGCCCTTCCAGTTGCGGTATGTGCCGTCTCCGACCAGTCCTGCCCTTTCGATCGAAACCAGCGCCGAGGGTGCGTGCTTCACGAGCAGGTCATGGGCGAACTCCATCGATTCCTTGTGATTGGTGATCGGAAACTCGATCACTTCATCATCGCCCGCTATCGCACGCATCGCTGTCGAGCTCTTCTCGTCCGTTACATAGGCGACCGTGCCGCCGAGGGCTTTTAGAGCATCGCCAATTGCGACGGCTCCGGGAGGACCGTCGGTTTCGGGTTCGCCCGCACGCAAGATGTAAAAGCCGGTGGCGATCAGGACCTTGCCGGGGCGGTCGAGCAGCAGTTGTGCGGAGGAGTCGAGCCAGCCGTCCTTCATGTGCTCCCGCAGAGCCTTCATGCCCCGGATGTCGTCCTGCAGGACGATGTCTTCGATTTGGGTGATGGATGATGTCACAGGTGCTTGTCCGTCCAATCGAAATCATAGATTTCTTGTCTTATCAACTCATACTCATCCGCGTCGACTGGCCTACCGTTCGGTGTATAGCCTTCGCCATGCAGGCCTCTTACCAGCCCCACCGCCAGGGCGTTCAGATGGGGCCAATTCCGGTTCTTGCAAATCCGCCAGATTTCAGCGAGTTCGCGTCCTCCCAAATTACGCCGGTTACCGCCAACGTCATCAGCGACATTTGAGTACAGGACAATCTCGCGCCTGGCGGCGACGAACTTCAGAT
>JADFLG010000016.1 GCA_022564545.1 Chloroflexota bacterium
CAACGCACTTTGCGCGGGCCATCCTGACGTATTCCGAATCGAGCACGTCGAGCATAGCGGGGCGGGTAATCCTCATATAGAACGCGAAGCCACCGGCTGCCAGCGTGATGGTCGGCAACACAAGGTGTTTAACGTCCCAGATGCTGTCGCCCTTCAGAGCTGCCGGGAATATTTGCCAGTGAACCGCAAATAATAGGATCAGGACCAGCCCCAACCAGAACGAGGGGACTGCCTGTCCAAGAAGCGCGAAAAACCTGCCTAGATAGTCCCAGATTGAGCCGCGCTTTACTGCGGATAACACCCCGAGCGGTATACCGATCAAGAACGAAAGCAGGAACGCCGCCGCGCCCAGACGAATCGTCGATGGAAGTCTCTGCGTCACAACGCGGAAGACAGGCTTTCGGTCGAGAATCGTCTCTCCCATGTCGCCCTTGAGTGTGCGACCAAGCCAGAGTGCGTACTGCACTGGGATCGGGCGGTCCAGTGCGAGCCTCTTGCGAAGGGCCACTTCGCCTTCCGCCGTGAGTCCGTATCCGGAGGTTGCGTAGAGAAGAAGCGGGTCACCGGCGGCGCGCGACAGTATGAAGACTATTGCGGTCGCCACTACGATGCTGACGAGCGAGAAGACGAACCTGCGAATAATAAAACGCCGCATTACGTTCCTTGAGTCACACGAGAAAACTGCCCATTATCAGAGATCGCTGAGAGTACCATAATTCTGTTCTGAAACGGGGGTGTCAGACCATATACGCCAGCGCGATTCATGCGGTTTTCAGACTGCAAACTCACTTAAATTCGAAGAGGCCCGCCAACTGGCGGGCCTCTCCTTATTTCAAGTCAACTGCCGGTTGCAATTGAACTGCTCAGGACATCGGACTATTGCAGTTCGAGGTTCCAGAGAGAGTTCAGGTTGCTGGCGGCTGCCAGGTCCATCTTGAAGCTCTTGATCTTCTTGTTGTTGAAGTAGAAAGCGTCCGGGATGGCGACTACACCAGGCTGAAGGACCTGGTCGTAGACGTATGCGAGGTACTCGTTCGCAGCAATCGTCGCGGTTGCGGAGTCAGGGGCCTCGGCCATTCGCCTGTAAAGGTCAAGGATGACTGGGGATTCGAATCCACATGCGAAACCACCACGTGTGAGGGTCGTCTGCACAAGGCCCTTCGGGAAGTGCCACGGGTTCGACTCTCGGCCCTTGTCACATGAAGTGATCCAGGGGTGCGTGTTGGACCGGCCAACAACAGTCGGTCGGAACGTCGCGTACGAGAACTTCAGGGAGAAGGTGGTGAGGCCGATGTCCTGCCAGAAACCGGCAACGGCATCAGCAACTTCACCTGTGATGGAAGCACCACCACCGAGCTCAGGTCCCGCATAGATCGAGATCTCAAAGGCCCAATCGCCGAGAGGTCCGTCTTTCGGAGCAGAACCGCGCTGGTAGTCAAGTTCCTGCGCCTTGATCAGCGCTATGGCGCCGTCCGGGTCGTAGGGGTACTCGAACTTCGAGTCCCAGTTCGGGCTGGCTGTTGAGAAGTACTCAACGTGGACCACGCGGCCCAGGCCAGCGACCAGTGTCTCGTTGACGAGTTCGCGGTCGACAGCGATGGCCAGCGCACGGCGTATGTTTTTCGCCTGCTCCAGGTCGCCTTCACCATGTGACGCGCCGGGCTTGCCAATCCATGGTAGGTCGTGGACAAACGTCGCCTTTGTCGGAAGTGGTTGACCCTTGTTCGCGCCTCCGGCGTAAACGTCTTCCCAGAGGTTGCCTGAGAAGAAGATGCCGAGCTGAACAGCGCCACCGGCCGTGGTCTGAGTGAACTCAGTCAGGTCCAGCTTGGCTGCGTCCTTCGGCTCCAGGTGGGCCATGTCGACCTGACCGTTGCGGAGAAGCGACAGCCGGGTCGTGGGTTCGCTGACCTGAACGATCTGGATGCGTTCGGTCTTGGGTTCGAGTTCCGCCAGCCAGTGTGTGCCAGGCCGGTTGACGATCGTGTACGACTCGTCCCGGAGCCATTCCTCGACCTGGTAAGGACCGGTTGCCACGATATGGTCGCGGACCCAGTCGATGCCCATCTCGTCGAACGCCCTCTTGGAGAAGACGTTGAATGCCTGGCCCGACTGGTTGACGTAGTCGTCTTTCCATGTCGAGTCGTATGCGTTGAAGTTGAACTCGATGGTCTCGTCGTCTATCGCGACCCACTCGCCCCAGAGACCGGCGAAGTCACCAGCCTGTCCGTGAATGGACTCGGGAGTCGTGATGCTGTTGGCGTCGTTCATCGAGAACGCCACGTCCGCGGCGGTCATGTCCCCAAAATCGTTGCCGTCAACGATCTGGAACGGCACGCCAGTCTGGATCTTCACAGTCGCCTTCGACAGATCCGGTGAGATCGTAAAGTCATTGGCGAGCCAGTTGAGAGTGCTGTCATCCGGTGCACGGCGGAACAGGGTCTCACCGATTCCGACGTTTTTCAGACCATCGGGAGACTGGGCCTGTCCCAGACCGTTTTCACTGCCCAGAGTTGTGCCGCCAACGGCGATAACCGCCGTGCCGGCCGGGGTCTGGGGGTCCGGGGCCTTGATAAGGTCTGCCACTACTTCGGGCGCCATTGCGACTGGAGTTGCCGTGACTACGACTTCTACTGTGTCGCCCTTCTCGGTCACGATCACCGTTCGCTCAACGATGACTTCGTCACCTTTGACCTCGACCTCGACGATCACGGTTTCTCTGATGATCACCGGCGCTGCCGCTTCATCAGCACCGCCACAAGCGGTTGCGACGACAATTACGCCGCCTACAAGAAGCCCAATTAAGAGCTTCAATTTTCCATTAATAAACAATCGAATTCCTCCTCAGACGTGCATTGACCCGAATTTTGGGCCTTGTTCGGAGACCAAACTTCAAGGTCAGATCCCCACGTCCATTGCATGTCCGATAACGCCAACCTGTTAAGGCACACCCGACCGCGTGCACGCGCTAGAGCGTGAACGCACGAGAGGCGCACCCCGGGAGGTGCATCGAAACTTAGCCGTGAAAGTATATGAAGCCTGATTTCAGAGTGTCAACATTCAGGCGGGCCTGCTTGCCATATCGAAACGCCTTTTTCCGGTCGTTTAGCTGACCCTGTGAGGGACGCGGCCATGTAGAAAATCGATGACGTTATCGATCACCATATTTAGAGAAACGTTCAGGGCCTCGCTCGTATTGGCGGCGATGTGGGGCGTGAGAATCACGTTGGGCAGGCGGGTCAACGGTGAATTCCGGTCGAGCGGTTCGGCATTGAAAACGTCCAGAGCCGCTCCAGCGATTGTTTCGTTCGCCAGAGCTTCGGCCAGCGCACGTGAATTCACCAACTGGCCGCGGGCAGTATTGACAAACAGCGCCGTCGGTTTCATACGCGCAAATTCTGCGGCTCCAAACATCGAGCGTGTCTGGGGCGTAAGTCGTGCATGCAAAGAAATCGCGTCCGAATTTGCAAGCAATTCCGCAAAACTCACCTCGGTCCAATTCGAACTCTCACCGCTGGCGACGGTCTCACTCAATGAACTCATCAGGATGCGCATGCCTATGCCCTCAGCAATCCGGGCCAAACGGATTCCGACCGCACCCGTGCCGACTACTCCCAGGGTCCTCCCGGCCAGTTGCGTGAGTTGCCCCCCCGGCCACTCACCCTCCCTGACCCTCAGGTCCAGTTGCGGGATCTTCCTGGCAAGGGAAAGCAGAAGGGCCAGTGCGTGTTCTGCAACGGCAACGGTGGCGGCGTTCGGTGTGTTTGTTACCACGATGCCCAGACGCCTGGTGGTTTCGAGCGCCACATGATCGACGGCGGTGCCCCAGATAGCCACGTGCTTCAAGCCCGGGGAAACCCCTTCGAGGACCGTATTTGTGACCCTGGTGGACGTACGGGCAACGATCAGCGTGTGAGCGCCCGAAACCCTTTCGATCAGCTCATATGCGCTTCCCGGCCGCCGGGTATGCGACATGATTTCGACGTCCGGCAGCCTGCGCAGGCGGGCGAGCGCGGCCGAATCGGCGAATACCGGCGGGTCGTCGTCGGGCACTACTACCCGGATCACTTCATCTGTTTGTTCTGAGGTCAAGTCGAAGTCCGCCGCTCGCTACTTTACTCACGGCCCTTTGGCCTGTTGGCCCGGGAGCCGATGATCGGGGGCCCGGTCTCTTCGTTTAGCGGGTTTACCGATAATCCCGAGGGCCTGGCTCCTAAAATATGGCTGGCGCAATGCGAGCATATAGGCGAGAGTCGGCTTTCGCCCGGACCGAACACTCATTCAGTGACCCCGATGATACGATTGTGAGTCACTTTACTAGTGTGCGGCCTGTGCGTGGCCAATGTTCGGCCGGTACATTGCAAGTAGCCGACCAGCTGGCATAACGATTGTTTTGCGCGGAGGATGCAGGGGCTGAATATGGCGCGCGTTCGCGTAATGTACTGGAAAGAGATCCCCGTTCAGGTCCAGGCCGAGGATGCGAACGGGCGTGTTTCTCGACAGCTTGAAGACCGTTTCCAGCAGGCTGCCGACATGGTTGCGATGCAGGACGGCAGCCAGGGGACGGACGAATACCTTGATGGATGGGGATTCGGCCCCTACGAAGATGGTGAGGGGACGGCGACCGATGCCGCTGAAGCGGTTGCCGTTCGATTGGAGCATATGCCCGCCAACTTCACTTTAAAGATTATCGATATGCACAAAGCTGGGACCAGGGACCCTGTTCCGGGTGCAATCGATCACTGGGCGCTGGACCTGGGTTAAGTCTTAGTCTGCGGCATTTGTATCTGACACTATTAATAACATGCTTCCATCAACAAAAACCCGGAGAAATCGCTTGGCAGCATCTGATCAGCATCCCGGCATTCTCGATCGTCTGGCGGCGGGCGACACGCTAATTTTCGACGGTGCGACCGGAACGTACTTGCAGCAGCACGGTCTGGAACCCGGTGGCAGCCCCGAACTGATGAACGCCAACGACCCCGATGTGGTCCGGGGGATGGCAAAGACCTACTTCGATGCAGGGTCCGACATCGTCCTGACCAACTCGTTCGGCGGCAACAGGTTCATGCTGGCCAAATACGGCGCAGCCGAACGGCTGTTCGAGCTGAACCGTCTGGCGGCAGAGCACGCCCGCGCCGTGGCTCCTCCCGGCAAATATGTCGCAGGTTCGATCGGGCCAACAGGCGAATTCATCGAGCCGCTGGGCGATGTGACTGAAGACGAGTTGTACGATACGTTCGCGGAAATGTCGAAGGCATTCGAAGCGGGCGGCGCCGATGCCGTGATGGTCGAGACACAACTCGGCCTCGAAGAAGCTGCCATTGCCGTTCGTGCGGCTAAAGAAAATACGGGTCTGGTTGCGATGGCGACGATGGTGTTCGACAAGGGGCCGCGCGGTTACTTCACTATGTTCGGCGTCACACCGGAACAGGCCGTCGAGGGCTTGCAGGAAGCCGGGGCCGATATTGTCGGGACCAACTGCGGGAGCGGCATCGAACGGATGGTGGAGATTGCCACAAGAATGCGAGCGGTGACCGACGGATATCTCGTTGTGCAGTCGAACGCCGGTCTTCCTGAAATACGTCAGGGTGAGATCTGCTATCCGGAAACGCCCGAGTTCATGGCCGAGCATTACCGCAAACTGGCCGAATTGCCGATAAATATTCTCGGCGGCTGCTGCGGGACGACCGCAGAACACATACGTGCGCTCGTACAATCCGTCAAAAGCGAACCAACACTGGTTTAATTCGCGATTGGAGAGACGATCGATGCCGACGCTGACTGAACAACCCCGTATTGCGGAACGGATCAAGGAGCTTGGTCACTGTATCGAGCTCGTTTCGATCGACCCACACTTCCACGATGTGACCATAGGACTGTTCATCAAAGACGGCCTTATGACGATCTGGTCGTTCAGTAACCGCGAGGGGATCGCTGGCCGGATCGAGGAGGTAAGGGACCGCTGTACCCGGCTTGGCGATGTAATTGCCGTCGAAGGGACCACAGACCAACTGAAGTTGACTTCAGATCTGTACCTTGACCGGGCGCTCAGGTTCATGTTCACCTTCGCGGTCGAGAAAGACCCTGCTCGCGAACTGCCCACCGGCAGGATTACTGCGCCCGATACCAAGACCAAGCTCGTTTTCGTGATAAACGGGGCTGAGGAAAACGGCAAGTATGTCTACACGATCTCAGCCGAGGGTCGTTCCGATAAAGCGGAGTTGAGGGTGAGGGCAACTGTTGGTGGATTTGTTCGATACTCTGACTGCGAGCGTGTCGACAAGAACAAATTCGCGTTTCCAGATGGAAAGCGTTACGACAGCTTTGCACGGTTGATCCTGCCGCTCGCCCGCAATGTCAGCGCCGTGGAATCGCAGTTGGCGGCAAGTGAACTTGAGGGACAAATGACGACTCAGACACTGGGATTTTCGCAAAGCTAGCCAGACCTGATCAAGATTTACAATACGGTCCCATGCAAGACGGACCAGGCGAAAAATAAAAAAATGTCACCCGTAGCCGAAAAAATGAAGCCCCGAGACCGAGTGCTGGCCGCACTCGCGGGCGAACCGGTCGACCGCCCGCCGGTCTGCACCCCGACAAACGTTGCGACGGTTGAGTTGATGGACCTGGTCGACTCGCCATTTCCCGACGCTTGCCGCGACGGGGAGCTGAACGCTCGGCTGGCGGCCACTGCTTACACCGAGCTCGGGTTCGACACGATCGCACCTTATTTCTCGATCATCCAGGAATCTTCCGCGCTCGGTTGCGACATGCAGTGGGAGCAGAAGGACAACTGGCCGACCGTCAGAATGTCGAACCCGATCTGGAAGAAAGCGTCCGACGTAAAGATCCCCGCCGGGTTTCTTGAGCACCGGGACACGAAAACGATCACCGATTCCATAAGCAGTCTGAAGAAGGAATATGGTCGCGAGGTGGTGATAGTCGGGAAGACGATGGGTCCGTGGACCCTGGCCTACCATGTTTTTGGCGTCGAACCGTTCCTGCTCGGTACCGTTGACGACCCGGACGAAACGATGAAGGCGCTTCATGCCCTGAAGGAAGTAACTATCCTGTACGGTCTGGCGCAAATAGATGCAGGCGCCGACGTTCTCACCCTGCCCGATCACGCAACCGGCGACCTTGTGAGCAGCGAGTATTACAGGCGGTTCCTGTTGGAGATGCACCAGGAGCTCAGAGAGGCGTTGCCGGTTCCGATCATGCTGCATATTTGTGGCAGTACGGTCGACCGGATGCCCTACATTGCGCAGACCGGCATGGCCGCGTTCCACTTCGATTCGAAGAACGACCCGGTCGAAGCTATGGCCGCCGTCGATGGCAAAATCCGGCTGGTCGGGAATATCAACAACCCGACCACGCTGTACGCACGCGGACCTGAAGAGGTGAGGGCCGAGGTCTACGCGGCCCTCGATGCCGGGGTGCAGTTGATCGCCCCCGAGTGCGCGATTCCGCTCAAGACCAAGCTGGAAAACCTGCTCGAGATCCCGATTGCGATCGAAGACTGGGTTGCGGAGCGAGGCAAGAACTAGCTTACGAAAAAACCCCCGTTTTGAACAACAGCTCGTTTTCTGGCGTTTTCCGGCAATCCAATGAGACAATGAATGATTGGCGCCGGTTCTGAAACAGCGTTGTTTTCCAAATTCACAAGACCGTGTGCCCACACGTTTAGAGATAATTAATGGCGATCACGCATGAAGGCCTGGCACGAGAGTTCGAGTATGTGACCCGACCCGGTGAGCAAAAGCATATTGGTGATGCGATCGACGGGACCGACCCGATTATGCAAGAGATGGCGTACCAGTTGATCGTCGGAAACAACACGGACGTCGACCGACTTACCAGAGAGGCACTGGACGACGGCTACACGGCCAACCAGATCCTCGACGATGGCCTGCTAAACGGCATGGCTATTGTGGGCGTGAAGTTTCGGGACAACATCATTTTCGTACCTGAAGTACTGGTTGCCGCGCGGGCGATGAAAGCGGGGATGTTCCACATTGAGCCGATTCTGTCGGCCTCCGGGGCGGAGCCCGCGGGTATCGTGATCATGGGCACCGTGAAGGGCGACCTGCACGACATTGGCAAGAACCTGTGCATCATGATGCTCCGGGGAGCGGGCTTCGTCGTTCACGACATTGGCGTCGATTCGTCGCCTGAAGATTTCATCGATGCGGTCGAAGAACACAGCGCCCAGATCGTGGGAATGTCGGCATTGCTGACCACGACGATGCCAAACATGGGCCGGACGATTGCGACCTTCGAAGACATGGGCCTGCGTGACGAAGTCCGCATAATGGTGGGTGGTGCGCCCGTAACGCAGGATTTTGCTGACGAGATGGGTGCGGATGCATACGGCGATAATGCCGTTGAAGCTGTCGATAAGGCAAAAGAACTCGTCATACTACTGGCAGAATTGAAGTCCAGCTGACCGGCTGAATTGGCGGCAACTGTTATTTTCGAGGGACGTTCGTTGGCTGAAGGACTGGCCCAAAACGGCAAGGACAGGTTGGACACCGAAAAGGCGCGTGCCAGCCTGGACCGCCTGTACACGATCTATAAGGACATCTCCGCCACCGCTGACGAAGTAATGCAGACAAGGTGTCCGTACAAGAACGCCCAGAGCCTGTGCACGGCCAAGTTCGGCTGCCGCAATCAGTTCTTCACAAAAGACCCGACCGCCCCACCGGCCTGTGCCGGGAGCGATCAAATCGACTATCGTGATGCCTGGGACGCGCAGCCACCCACTCTGTAGCTATCTCTGAGGGGGGCACCGAGGCGAGCATGTGTGGTCAATTCCTGCTCTCCGGGGGGTTGGCCAGGTTGAGGGGGAATGGTGCCGGCGGTGGAGTAGAAGCTGTCAAAAGCGTCTTGCTCACCGATCAACCATTCCCTCACCCCAACTCTCTCCTGACGGAGAGGGAGTTTCGGACGTAGTTTCAAAGGCACCTGAAATTTGAGCCCTGTTTTTCTCAATTCCAAGCGACTCGATTCGAAAAAAGACGATTCGCTGTTCGACTTTGCCGACTCCCTGTCGATCAGGGTTCCGACGTCGTGCGGCAGGACTGGCGAGTGCCATGAGTGTATCGTCGAGGTCAGGCGGGGTGCCGACGCGCTTACGCCGCCGACCGATTCCGAGAAATTTCTGCGCGGCAACTACCGGCTGGCGTGCCAGGCACTGGTGGCCGACCCTTCAGCGGACATTGATTTTTCCGTTCTGCGCAGGCAGCCGCGCATCCTTACATCGGGCACCAGGCGAGATGTTAAGCTCCATCCCGCCTACACCCGCGGCGGAAAAGACGGCGAAAACGTCGTGTTCGACGGGCCCGATGGTCCTATCACAATCGATACGTACCGCGGTGCGATATACGGGATAGCTGCCGACCTGGGCACCACTACGGTTGTACTGAACCTGGTGGACCTGGAGTCGGGCGAAACGGTATACACAGCGTCGTTCGAAAATCCGCAGCGATTTGGCGGCAGCGACATCATGAACCGCATCACGTACGACGGCGGTCCAGATGCCGGCGAACTGCAGGCCGTGATGGTTTCGTCGATTAACTTCGAGATTGGCGAAATGGTGCGGGCGCTGAAGATCAGGCGCCGCCAGATCTACGAGATCGTCGCAGTTGGCAACACCACTATGCGCGAGCTCTTTTTCGGCATTGACGTACAGAGCATCGGGACCCGTCCCTATAAATCCACTATCGAGGACGAGTTCAGAGCACATAAGCGCCCGAATATGTCGCTCTCGACCACCGCCGTAAAACTTGGCCTGAGGATTCATCCAAAGGCGACGGTCTACGGCGGCCCGCTGATCGCGTCGCACCTCGGGGCCGATGTTGCGGCCGACCTGCTGGCGCTGGGCATGGAAGACCGAACCGAACCGGTGATCCTGATCGATGTCGGCACCAACACCGAGGTCGTGGTCGGCTACAACGAAAGGCTGCTAGCTGCTTCGTGTCCCGCCGGGCCAGCTTTTGAGGGCGGCCAGGTTACCTACGGCATGCCCGGTTACGACGGCGCTGTAGAGAAGGTCGCGATCGACGACCGGGGCGAGGCGAAGTCGACCGTGATTGGGGACGTCGAGCCGATTGGCATCTGTGGCTCGGGGTTGATCGATCTGCTGGCCGAATTAAGACGGACCGGGCTGATGAACGAACTTGGCAGGTTCACCGACGATTCTGATGAATACGAGTTTTCAAAGTCCAACAAACTGACTATCTCCAGGGCCGATATCTCTGCGCTGGCGCAGGCGAAGGCGGCCAACTACTGCGGCCAGGCGATCGTGCTGCGCGAGTACGGGTTGCCGATTGAGAAGTTTGAGAAACTCTATCTGGCCGGCGGGTTTGCCAACTATGTCGATGAGTCCAATGCTATCGACATCGGGTTCATCGCAAACATGCCGCTCGACAGGGTGGAAAAGATCGGCAACGCCGCACTCGAGGGCGCAACTATCATGCTCCTGTCGACTCTGAAGCGGGAAGAGATCGAGAAACTCACCGCGACGATTGAACATATCGAGCTTGAAACAGCACCGGACTTTTTCGACTTCTTCGTCGAAGGCTGCATGTTCAAGCCGATGGAAAATGTGTGGCAGGGTGGCCAGGGGTAGCGTCGCGCCGTTGTCAGTCTGAAAACTGGCGAACCATTGTCATTCTGAACTTGCCTGTCCTGAGTACATCCTGAGCTTGACGCAGGGCCCAGCCGAATGGGATTCAGAATGATAATGACGGTGTTCCTACGGGTGTCTGCGCCCGCGTCCGAGATGGCAGCACGGTTAATCCTGAATCGAAGGTATCATTTCGCCCCATGACAGCCAAAGTGCTTATAACCGACTACGTCTGGCCTTCGATCGACCCCGAAAGGGAAGTGTTGGAAGCTGCAGGCATCGAGACGGTAGTTGCTCCTGACGCCTCTGAGTCCACTCTCGCGGGGTTGGCCCAGAAGGTCGATGCGATCATGTTCTGCTTCGCACAGGTCACCGGGAACGTCCTTGAAGCTGCGACGAACTGCAAGGTCGCGGCCAGGTATGGGATAGGCGTCGACAACGTGGATATCGGGAAGGCCACGGAACTTGGCATCGTAGTGACCAACGTGCCCGACTACTGCATGGACGAGGTGACCGACCACGCGCTGGGCATGATCCTGGCCCTGAACAGGCGACTCATCCCCCACAACCGTTCGGTTGTATCCGGTGGCTGGGGCGACGTTGTGTTGAACCAGCCAATGCACCGGACCCGTGGCGCGACGCTCGGGATAGTCGGGTTTGGCCGTATCGGGCGGGCGCTTGCCGCCAAGGCGGTTGGGTTCGGGATGAACATTCTTGCCTATGATCCGCTGATTCAACCGGGCACAGAGGTGGACGGGGCCAGCGCGGTCTCGCTCGACGAGGTGCTCACACAATCAGACTTCGTATCGCTGCATGTGCCGCTGATGCCTGAAACGCAGCACATGATAGGGGCGCCGGAACTGGCCAAAATGAAACCCGGCTCGATCATCGTCAACTGTGCCCGCGGCGGGCTGATCGATGAAGATGCGCTCGCCGCGTCGCTGGCGTCGGGTCATACGGCGGGCGCTGGTCTCGATGTGGTCGAACCTGCACCGCCGGACCCCGCGAGTCCGCTGCTGAAGCAGGAGAACGTGATTATTACGCCTCACACGGCGTTCTTCTCCCAGGCCTCGACCCTGGAACTGGAACGGCGAACCGCGCAGGAAGTTATCCGTGTGTTGAACGGCGAGCTGCCCGAGAACCTGATCAACCCGGACGTCCTGGGCACGGCCCGTTCGGGAATCTAGTAAAACCGGCAGCTCTAACCGAGTATGCTGCGCAGGTCTCTGGCGTGGCCTGAGGCTGCTTCTGCCTCGTTCGCATACGTGTCGACCGACGAGAACGCTGCACGGGAAGCGGCGTCGGCGAGCCAGTTCAGCAATTCAGTGGTTTGGCCTGCAGTTGCCGGGTCGGCGGTCTGGCCAGAAAGTTGGCCGTGAGATAGGGCAGTGAACGCGTACTCACGGTAAGACTCGTTCTTCATCCGGCGCCTGAAACCGCTCTTTTCGAGTCGTTTCTCGACTGACACAAAGGCCTTGATAATCGCCTTGCGGTCGATGTCACTAATTGTCTCGTAGTCGAACCTGACCGGCCTGTCCGATGATCTACTCCTGTAGAAAAACAGGTACCAGACAAGCATTGCCGCGAATCCCGCGCCGAACAGTGCGAACAGTCCCCAGTTCACGCCGTGTTTCACCGCAAATTCGAAGGCTTTAAGCAATGCGCCAGGCGTGCGTCCGGCCGCTGCGGCAAGACTGTCGCCAAGCCGACGGTCGAGGAGAGAACTCAGACCTGACGGCGGCGCCTGTTCGATATCGGCGACCGTCGGCAGGTCGGGTCGCGTCGAGGCATCGAACGGTATCCAACCGGCACTCCGGAAGTAGATTTCTGACCACGCATGGGCGTCTCTGGGCGTGATTTTGCTGGCACCTGAGAACGTGTTGTACTCGCCAGGCAGATACCCGATCGCAATTCGCGACTGAAGACCGGCTGAGCGGGCCATCAGAGTCAGTGCAGTTGCGAAATCGATAGCCGACCCCGGCAACTCACCGATCACAAACCGCTTCAGGTCTGTCGATGGCGTCAGCGGCGATTCGGTTTCTGTGTCGTATTCGAGGTTTTGCAGATACGACGTTATGGCCGACGCTTTGTCGAAATCGTTCTCAGCACCCTCGGTCAGCGCGGATGTCAGGCGGCGGATTTCCTCAAACCCCGGGGGAATCGTGCCGTATTCCTTTTTGATCCATCCAGCCCGGTCTCTCCGCAGGATGTCCGGATCGGTCTCGGGCTGTTCCGACACGACCTGGTACGTCGAACCAGGAGTGAGATCGATACGCCCGCGGTTATCGCGTGGAACGGCGATTGCGATCGGTTCGTAGCCGGTGAGCAAGTTGCTTCCCAGATCGTATTGAACGAAATAGGTCTGTAGATAGCGCTGACTTTCGTGGGTGTGACCCGCCCGGGCGAACAGCGAACGGAACTGGCGGTCATCGGTTATGGTCGAGTACCAGAGTCCCAGTCCATCATTGGCCCCGGGATCGAACGTGTCATACACCCTGCCACGCCAGTAACTTGCCACAGGACTGCGGATAAATGCGATCCTGTCCGCACCGCCAAGCTCGTATATCAGTGGTGCTCCGTGGATTTCGACTGGAACGTCGGATGCTTCACCGAGCAGATCGTTTGCAGTTGCGGGGCCTCCTGTAGTTGCCGGGCCGCTCGGAGCGAAAAGGTCCGGGTCTATCCTGGCCTGCCCGGACCCCCCGTTTGCCCCTTCATCGACGAGGTTCCGGGCAGTCTCCAGGTCGACCCGCGGCAACGGCGAGTCCTCGCCGGTCACCGGCAGAAACGCCATGCGTGCGGCTTGCGGGGTCTGCGAGGCGTCCCAGGGCAGGATCAAGAACGACGCGATGGAAGCAATCACCACTGCCAGCGAGGCCCCCAGCCAGTAAACAGTGCTGCCGAAACGACTATTAAGACCCTTTACCGTTGCGCCGGCGGTCAGATCGACGTACTGCACAGTGGCGAGGAAGATCACCACGATCGCCATGTATCCGCCAAGCAGCCCAACGAACTCGGTCCCAAACGCCTTCTCTGCCGCAAAGAACATCACAAGGCAACTGAATACGAGCTGGGTGTAGAGGCCTGCCCGCGTCCGGGCGTCGAAGACTGAAGCTGCACCAGCGATGAGCAGGAAGTTGGCAACCGGAATTCTGTTTCCCTGCAGCGCCTCGACCAGTTCGAAGCGCATCGTCACCCCCGCAGTGATGATCGACCCGGCAATCATCATTGATATCCAGGGCATCCGCCTGCGAGTTGCCCCCAACGCCACCCAGTGCCCTATGAGAGTTGCCGGGATGGTCAAGAGTGGGACAACTGGAGAGACCCCGATCAAGAACAGAGAAAACGATGCCCACACTGTCGCAGCGGCTACCAGGAATCTGACTCGAAGCGAGAGTTCGGGCCGGTCGTTGAAGATCTTCCGGTACACCCTGCCAACCGTCGACTCGTATCGTCGCAGGACTACTGGCTGCACGGAGCGCTCGACAGTGGTCACGCTGCGTGTTCCTTCGTCCTGGCGCCGGTGGTCGCAGTCTTCGCGGTTGCCACTGCCGCGGTTTTCTCAGCCTGGTACCCGTCTCCGGCCACGCCCTGCTCCATCGTCTTCATGGCCCTGGTGAGCTCTCCTCGTCGACACGAGATTGCACTCACACCAACTGAGGCGAGTATGTTGACCGCGTGCTGTGCGTTATCGCCCGGCATGAAGCCCTCAAACACCACGGCGGCGATGTCTGACCCTGATCGGGCCATCGCGGCAAGGGCGGACAGCAAATCGGAATTGCCCGAGTGAACAAAAGCGATGACCCGCTCACCGACGTTCACTCCTTCAGTCCAGCTGGACGAGGTCCCTGCTGGCTGGTCTTCGATCTGCGCCAGGTCGGTCATCACGTCCGCCCATGTGGTCCGGGCCTGCCCGCCGTTCGGAGTCACCACTCGCACCGTACCGCCCGATTCGATCAGTGGGGCGGCAGCGGTGGCGGCCATTCTTACCGCGTAGTCCGAAGGCCGGTCGCCGGGGTCCTGAACAGGGAGGTCGTCAGCGTCGATAACTATTGCTACTGAGCGCTCAGACCACGAGTCGAACTCTTTTACGGCCAGCCGGCCGGTCCGGGCAGAATTTCGCCAGTGGATATTCCGGTAGGGGTCACCTGCCACGTATCGGCGCGTACCCGCAATCTCGCTCCCCGACCGGGACTTGGACATCCCCTCCGATACGCCCAGTGAAGATTCGAGCAACCCGACCCGCGAGATTCGTTCCCAACTCGGATATACCAGCAGCGAATCTTCTGCGGTGAACAACCTTCGCCGGCGGAAGAGCCCGAACAATCCCTTCGCCTCGACAGAGACCGCTGACAGTCTGTGAACCCCTCTGGTCGTCAACACGGGCCTGGATGTGCCCTGTGAACTCGCCCTGGGGCCGACCCCGACCAGCACTATCGATTCGCCCGACGTTGCCCGTGGTGAATCGATGGAATACTCGACGTTCAGTAAAAACCTGGGAATCCACCACCGATTGGTGAGTCGAATGTCGATATCAAGCGACTTGCCTTCCACAGGCCCGGCCAAATTAACAAGGGAGTTGAACCGCCTGTTGCGCTGAACAGACAGGCCGTACACCGAAAACCACGGTGTGATTGCCGAAAGGATCACGACGCCCCAGAGGACCGCGTCTGCAAGGTGCACCCATCCAACGCGGGTGGCACTGGCAATGAAGAAGGCAGCGACGGCGGCCAGGATAAATCCGGCACCTCTCCGCGTAATCACGAAGTGCCTTCCCCCTGTGGTTGTGGTAATTGCGGTCCGTATTGCGGTCCGTGCGGGATGTTGAGCTTTGCCTTGCGCATGCTTACGCCGGCACCTGCGTTTCGTCGACGGCCGCAAGCACGGCATCGTTCGCTGAAATTTCCGCGGCAGGCTGCATCATGAGCCGATGGGATATCACGTATCCAGCGACCTCCTTCACGTCTTGCGGTTCGACATACGTGCGACCGTCCATAGCGGCCCAGGCCTGCGAGGCACGTTGCAACGCAGCCCCTCCGCGCGGGCTCAGTCCGTGGCGGACTGTCGGGTTTGTCCGCGTGTGGCCGGCGAGCTTCACAATGTACTGTCGAATCTTGATATCGACCTCGACTCGCTTGACGATTTCACGCATCTCAACGATCCGTTCGGCAGTTATTACCGGTCCGGCCTCTGGCATCCCGTGTTGAGATCGGGTAAGGATCTCGATTTCCTGCTCGGTGGTGGGCAGTCCCATGCCCATGGAAATCATGAACCGGTCTTTCTGGCTGTCGGGCAGCGGGAAAGTACCGTGGCTTTCCGAATTGTTCTGCGTGGCGATCACCATGAACGGCGCCGGCAGTTTCATCACGTCGCCCTCGATAGACACCTGGTGTTCTGCCATGGCCTCAAGCAGCGCCGACTGCGTCCGGGGCCCGGTTCGGTTTATTTCGTCGGCCAGAACGATATTTGCAAATATTGGGCCCGCCACGAACTTGAACTTGGAGCTCTTCATATCGAAGATCGTGGTGCCGGTGATATCGGTCGGGAGCAGGTCGGGAGTGAACTGTATTCTCTTAAAATTGCAATCGATGGCCCCGGCGAGTGTCTTACCGAGCAGGGTCTTTCCAACACCGGGGTTGTCTTCGAGCAGGATGTGCCCTTCCGCGAGCAGCCCCAGGATCGACAGCAGGACCGTCTTGGACGAAGTGACGACCACGCGGCGTATTTCGTTCGCTATCGTTTCGGCATCGTCGGCAAATTGCCGTGCGATCTGGTTTTCGGGCACGCCGACTGTGAAGTCGAGAACTGCGTGATCGCTCGGTACGGTGCTATCCACGGGCTACTGGCCTTCCCTGCTGTGCTGCCCGCAGGTTGCCAACAGTCCATACGCAGTCAATCGCGTTAGGGACACACTTGGGCAGCACGCCCATGCGCGCGTAACCTCGGGGATTAATACCCTGGCGGCAGGGCGACACGAAGCAGCCCAAACGCAACTCCCGGCCAGAGCGCACTGGTCAGCCACATGAACATCCCACCGCCAGGGCAGTATTTCTAATATCGACGCGCACGAACGAATCTGTCGCCCGGTGAACCACACAAGCACGCGAGGGATAAGTCCCCGATTCGATGGGTAAACCGCCCACTGCGTTGCGGTGTTGCCATTACGTGCAAACCCGTACTTTCTTCGTGGAACCTGCGTAGTGGCGGAGGTCGCAACGGAACTCGCTTTTCGAGAACCCAGGCCGATTATTTTATATATTTGACTTCGGGAGGAACGACAATCGTGGGATTCATGCTTGGATATTCGACGTATGCCCTGAAAAACCTCGATCCATTCGAAGCGCTGCAACTCATCAAGGACGTTGGATATGAAGCGTTGGAGGTATGTCTGAGCGAAGACTGGCCGACTTCTCCACAGCGGTTTTCAGCCACGCAGCAGGACGATCTCGGGAAACTGGCGCAGGACCTGGGATTTCCATCTCCGATACTGTTCGGCAACATCGACGTGTGCGCTCCCCAATCCGATCGCATGGCCATGTTTGACCTGACAAAGACCAAGTTCGAAATGGCTCAACGCCTGCACTTCGATGATTCCCGGGTCCTGGTCACCACCACGCCCGGCCACTCTGCGCCGCCGTGGGATTCGGGAAAAGACCAGATTCGGGATGCATTTCTGATCCTGGCCGACATGGCGGCTGAGAACGATGTCGTGGTGGCGATCGAGGCCCACGCCGGGACGGACTTCGAGACTCCGGAAAAGGCCGTCTGGATGATGGAGCAGACGGAGCACCCGAACCTGAAACTCGACCTCGACATTTCACATTTTGTTGTCGAGGGCAGCGAGATGGTCCACAGCGTGGAGCTATGCGCGCCGTACGCGTCGATGGTTCACATCAAGGACGGGGTGAAGGTCGACGGGCGGATCGAGTTCTGCCTGCCGGGCGATGGCGATATCGATATCCCGGGTTTTCTTTCGGCGCTGAGAGCGAACGGGCTGGAAAATACGCCGGTTTTCGCCGAAGTGAGCGTTCAGCAGTCCCGTGAAGACGATTACGACCCACGGGGCGCTGCCGAGTTTTGCTACAACGCCCTGAATAGCGCTCGGATGGTGTTGGGGTAGCGGTTTTAGGAGAGGCTGTTCTGCACTGGCTGTTCGAACTGAATAACAGGCTTACCACAACATCAAGCGGCGAATGCCGGGACTGGCGTCAATCGTCGCCGGTCGATGCCAGTTCGAGATCGCCGTAGACCGCCCGGTTTTTGGCGACCGGCTTCGTTATTGGTTTTTCAGGGCTTTTTGTTTCGTTGCCGAACCGACCTGCCGGTCGTAGTCTTGAATCAGCGCCCTGTTTAGTCGGTCATCCGGTCGGTCGCGAGATGGTTCGATTCTCGCTTCGGACGGGCCCGGCGTGCGCCCAATACATGCCAACGTAGCTCAGTGGTAGAGCAGCTGTTTCGTAAACAGCAGGTCGACAGTTCAATCCTGTCCGTTGGCTCCATATGCGACCAATAGAAAGGCCCTTGCTAACTGGCAGGGCCTTTCTATTTGCGGCGAAAAGTATGTTTGCCGGGCAGCCAGTCGCAGTGACACCCTGCCGTCCTACAGAATCTGCGAGAGGAACAGCTTGGTGCGGTCTTCCTTCGGGTTCGTGAAGATTTGTTCCGGCGTCCCCTCCTCGACTACCAGGCCTTCGTCGAAGAACAGGAAGCGGTCTGCCACTTCGCGGGCAAAACCCATTTCGTGGGTCACGATCATCATCGTCATGCCCGAGTGGGCCAGTTCACCCATCACGTCGAGCACCTCTTTGATCATCTCGGGGTCGAGCGCCGATGTCGGCTCGTCGAACAGCATGATTTTCGGCTTCATCGCGAGTGCCCGTGCAATAGCGACGCGCTGCTGCTGACCACCGGAAAGCTGAGTCGGGAATTTCTGGGCCTGCTCCGGGATGCCAACACGCTCCAGCAACTCCATCGCCTGTTCTTCCGCCTCTTGTTTCGGAACACCGCGCACCTTCTGGGGTGCGAGCGTGATGTTGCGCATTACCGACAGGTGCGGGAACAGGTTGAACTGCTGGAAGACCATGCCGATTTCCGAGCGGATCTGCTCGAGGTTGCCGACATCGTCGTTAAGTTCGATCCCGTCCACGACGATCCGGCCGCCATCGTGCTCTTCGAGCCGGTTGATAGTGCGGATGAAGGTCGATTTTCCCGAGCCTGACGGCCCGAAAATGACGACGACCTCCTGTTCGTAAACCCTGGCAGAAATGCCTTTCAGGGCCTGGAAATCTCCGAACGAGACGGTCACGTCCTCGCAAATAATGATCGGTACTCTTGCATCTATGGAATCGTTATCGGTCATCATCTCTCCCCTATACCCAGCACTTTCTCGAAGCGCTGACTGAGTCGCGACATACCCAGTGACCCGCTCCAGAACAGGAGCGCGATGAACAGCAGCGCCTCTTTCTGGCGACCTATGAACTCGGTCTGTGAGAAAGCTGCCTCCGCCCCGCCCAGTGCGTCGGTGAAGCCGAGAATTGTGAAAAGTGTCGTGTCCTTCCACAGGGCGATCATCTGGCTGATGAGCGCCGGAATTACGGCGCGTATCGCCTGTGGCAGCACGATGAAAAGGGTCACATTGAAAGTGTTCAGGCCAAGCGCGTGCGCCGCCTCTGACTGGCCCGGATCGACAGACTGCAGTCCGCCCCGCACGATCTCTGCAACATACGCGCCGGTGAACAGGCTGACGATGAACATTGCGCTGATGATCGGGTCGACCTGGAGCCAATCGGGGAGGAATGCAGGAAGCACGAACCGCGAGATAAACAGCCACGCGACCAGCGGGCCGCCACGTGTCACTTCGATGATCGCAGTCGAGACGGCCTTGAGGACCGGCAGGGAACTGGCCCTGGCCAGCGCGAGCAGAATGCCAAGCGGCAGCCCGACGCCGATTCCGACGATCGCCAGCAACACGTTGAGCAGCAGTCCGCCCCACAGCGCAGGCCTGACGCCCCCGAACGCGGCGATCATGACCACCGTGAACGGAATCAAAACAAGCCATCCGACAATGACGGCCCGACGCAGTCGCGACCGTAACCGGGGCCGGTCTTCGGCCATCCGGCCTACCCTGTACGCGGCGATCGCGAACAGGGTGGCCCCGCCGAACAGCAGGCCAACACCGCCGTGGGCCAGGAACCCCAGGATAAAAGCCAGGATGACCCCGAGCCAGACCAGGTCGCGCCGGCTCGCCCGGGCCAGCAGGCCGTACGAGAGGCCGCCCAGTCCGAACACCAGCCAGAGCGGGGGCCAGACCCGCCACTCTTCACCCTGCGGGTACCGACCCAGGAAAATAAGCCGTTTGTTGACGCTGATGATCGTCCAGTCGGCGTCAAAGAATATGAATTTAACCGCGGCGTAGAGCACAAAGAACAGGAAGCTGCCGACGACCACGGTCAGCACGGAGTTTGAGGGACTGCTGAACAGGTTCTTGCTCAACCAGCCGCGTGCAGCGCCGGTGTCCGATGAGTGGCGTTTCGTATCGGCGAGCGTCATTTATCTGCCCGCCAGTTGAACACGCCGGTTGAAGGTATTCATTACGACCGAGATGGCCAGGCTCAGCGAGAGGTAGGTCGCAAAGATCAGCACAAACAGGGGGACCGCGTGGCCTATGTTGTTGATCATGGTCTTGCCGACCCAGATGATTTCCGGGTAGGCGATCGCGACCGCCAGGCTCGAGTTCTTGGTCAGGTTCAGGTACTGGTTGGTCAGTGGCGGGATGATGACCCTCAGCGCCTGCGGAAGAATAATCAGCGTCATGCGCTGGTACCCGCTCAGACCCAGGGCCGCCGCCGCCTCGTCCTGGCCCCTCGGCAGGGCCTGGATGCCGCTGCGCACGATCTCCGCTATGAATGCGCCGGTGTAGATGACGAGTCCGAGCAGGACGGCGGCGAACTCGGGCGATACCTGAAGACCGCCGATGATGCTCAGAAGACCGACTTCGGAAATTTCAAGGGACGGCGTGTCTGGTTCGAGCGGGGTCCCCGTGAGGAAGAAGGTGACAACGGAAACGACGGCAAAGAGCGCCAGCGCCCAGGCCGTCGCATGCTGCGTGCCCCCGGCACGTTCCTCCCGGCGGCGCAGCCAGCTGCGCAGGACTATCGCCGCAACGGCACCGACTACCACGATAATCAACCAGGGCCCGAAATTGCCTCCGGTGCTGACATATGGGAGGGCCAGCGCCCGGTTGGAGAGATAGAAGACATCGAAAACGTTGATGGCTTCGGCGATCCTGGGCAGCTGGAGCAGCACGACCGTGTACCAGATGACGATCTGGATCAGCAGTGGTGTGTTGCGAATCGTCTCGACATATACCATTGCCACCCGCGAGACGAGCCAGTTGTCCGACAACCTTGCTATGCCAGCCAACACACCCAGGACGGTGGTCATCACGATGCCGATTGCAACGAGACGCACTGTGTTGAGGATGCCGACGCCGTATGCGCCCAGCCTGGAATCGTTCGAATCGTAGTTGGTCAGCCACTGGTTCGAAAAGTTGAACCCGGCTGGTCCGGACAGAAACCCGTAACCGAGATCGAGGTCGAGTGCCTTGACCACCAGGTAGAACACGATCAACCCGGCGCCCGCGGCAATCGCGGCCTGGATCATGATGCGTCGCGTTTTTTGCCGCCGCCACAACGGACCTAGAACAGGCAGGATACTTTCCAATCAGCAGACCCGGAAAAACAGAACGTCAAAGGACCCGGGGAGTTGTCAGCGACGCACCGCGCGGCCGGACCGTCTGTTTATTTGACGGCCCGACCGTGCACGGTGCGCAATGCGCTGTTTACAGCAGGTGACTACCTGATCGGTGGAGCGTAAATCAATCCACCGTCGAGCCACGATGCGTTGAGACTTCCGGCCCGCTCCAGGCCAATCTTGGCGATGGTGCGGTTGTAGATCTCGTCGTAGTTGCCGACCTGGCCGATCACGTTCTGCATGAACGTGGGACTCAGGCCAAGGCTTGCGCCAAACCCTGAGACCGCTCCGCCTGCAAAGCTGACACCCAGGAGAGTGGCAATGTCCTTGTTCGGCGGGTTCGCTGCCATGGCCTGCATGTTGCCTGAGTTCACGCCCAGCTCATCGGCGACCATCGTTCCGTACACGACCCACTGCACAAGGTCGAACCACTCGGTGTCGCCATCACGGACCACCGGTCCGAGCGGCTCTTTCGAGAGAGTCACCGGCAGAATGCGGAGTGAATCAGGTCCGCCGGCATCGGCCGGGTAGTTCGCCCGCTGGCCGGCAAGGTTGCCCTTGTCAGCCGTCCAGGCGTCACACCGGCCCGCGCCGAACGCGGCAAGGATCTCTGCGTCGCCATCGAAACTCAGCGCTGTGTGGTTGATGCCCGCCGCACCGAGTCGCGTTGCCAGGTTTACCTCGGTCGTGGTACCACCGGTCACGCAGATCGTCGAGCCCTCGAGGTCGGCGAGAGTCTGGATAGACGAATCGGCGTTTACGATGATTCCCTGGCCGTCATAAAAAGTCGTCACCGTGAACGACGCGTTCAGGTCGATGTCCCGGCTGGACGTCCATGTAGTCGTCCTGATCAGGACGTCGATTTCCGCAGAGGACAACAACTCGAAACGGTCGGCGGCACTTGCCACCACGAATTCGACAGAATTTTTATTGTTGAACAGTGCAGCTGCGAGCGCACGCGCGAACTCAATGTCCTGGCCCGCAAAGGTGCCGTCCGGCTCGAGGTTCCCGAAGCCGGGCTGGCTATCCTTAACGCCGACCTTGATGACCCCGCGGTCGAGCACAGTTTTCAGGGTTTCCCCCTGCGCGGCATCACCGTCACCGTTGTCGTCTGCGGTGCATGCCGCTGCGATCATCCCGATCGCAAAAAGGGCAAACAGCAGAATAATTAATCGCGAAAAACGCATTTGTATACTCCGGTCCTGGTCAGGTCCAGTCACCCTGGCCCCTAATTTGGGGCGGAGGATATGGCATGTGCACATCATCGGTCAAACAAAATGTTTGTTGTTGTTATGCAGTTCGGAGCGAACTCATTTGACACTGATCGACTGAACGGTGTGAATTGGGTAATGTTTGCGAAACAGCATGACAACGGTTAAACCCCGCCGATTTACCCGATATGAAATAATTTGCCTCACATTTCGCCAGCCAAGCATCCAGTTCCGCGCCATTGACCTCCTTCGAATCAGGCAACTCCGATACGCGAATATGTCTTCGCTTCATGGTCCCGCTATCGGCCCTGATCCTCATGACGCTCATTGCAGCCGCGTGTGGCGGCGACACTTCGGAACAGGAGCCGTTCGACCCGCAGAGCTCGGCGCTGGCAACTATCGAGTTTTCTTCACCAGCGTTCGGTAATGGCGATTCGATCCCGGTGGAGTTCACCTGCGACGGTAACGACTCGTCGCCTCCTCTGCGCTGGTCCGAGCCGCCAGCAGGGACCAGGGCGCTGGCGGTGGTGGTGGATGACCCCGACGCCCCCGGCCGAATCTTTCGGCACTGGTCTGTCTATAACATTCCGTCCGGTACGCGGTCTCTCAAGGAATCCAGGCCCACGACGTCTCAACTCGAAAACACGACGCTGCAGGGCAAAAACGACTTCGGAGGAGTCGGGTACGGCGGACCCTGTCCACCCGGAGGACAGGAGCACGAGTACGTGTTTTTCATCTACGCACTCTCAGAGCCGCTCGAACTCGAAGCCGGAGCGAGTCCTGCCGAGGTGGCGGCCGCGCTGCGCGGACGCGTGCTCGGCACTGGTTCGTTTTCGGGAATGTACGCTCGCCGGTAGACGGTTTGTGGGTTTACCCCACCTCCGGCACACCTTGAGCACACCTAGTATCGAACAAATATTTACCGGCCAGGCGAGTATCGGCCCTGGTGTGTCAACGGGACAGATGATGCTACGTCGCTTATTTTTTCTTGCCCTCGCAGCGTTCTCCGTGGTCGCGGCCGCCTGTTCAGGTGGAGGCAGCGAGATCGAGCCGGCTGATTCTTACGATTCTCTTAAAGCTGCGCTCGAAGCTGCTGGCATGCAGGTCGACAACCAGGGTGAGAACAATTTTCTATTTTCGGGATTGTTCTCGGTTTCTGGCATCGAGTTGACCGCCAGCGGCGAGCAGATCCTGGCGTTTGAATTCGCCACGCCTGAAGAAGCGTCCGAGCAGGCTGCCCTTGTTTCCGAAGACGGTTACGGCATCGGCCTGAAGTACGTCAACTGGATCGCCACGCCGCAGTTCTTCAAGAATGGCAAAATGATCGTCGTGTACGACGGGTCGCAGTCACTGGTGACCAGCACGCTTATCGCCGCGATGGGCGAGCAGTTCGCCGGCGAAAGTCCTGACGGCGCATAGGTCTGTCCGCCGGTAAAGCGTTACTCTTGCCCTGAACCCTGGAGCCATGAGCCCCGGCGGGGCCGGGCCGGTTTGCCTCCGGCTCCGGCGAGTGCGTTATCCGTACGACAGACCACGATTGCTCAGAAATTCCTTTCTACATCTTCCCGGTTTCAACGTCGATGACGAAGAAGACCTGTGGGCGGCTGGCGTAAAAGACTGGCCAGGCGCCATGGCGTCCGAACACATTGACGCCAGGGGTAAACAGGCGCTGCGGCGTTCTACCGCGGCCCTCGACAGGCGCGATTCCGTTTATTTTGGCAAAAAATATCGTCCGGGCGAGCGCTGGCGGCTACTGCCCGATTTCGCCGACGAGACGGCATTCCTCGACATCGAAACGACAGGGCTTGGCGGCGAAGCGTACATCACCATGTGCGGTGTGCTCGATTCCACCGGGTACAGGGCATACGTGCGCAGCGAAAACCTTGACCAGTTGGCTTCCGATCTGGGCCAGTACAAGCTGGTCGTAACGTTCAATGGAATTTCGTTCGATGTCCCGTGGCTCCGCAGAGAACTCGGCCCGTTGCTGCAGGATGCGGCGCACGTCGACATGATGCACGTCCTGCGCAATGTCGGCTTCCGGGGCGGCCTGAAGAAAATCGAACGGGCAATCGGGCTGGACCGCGGCGACGACCTGTCGATGCTGTCGGGACGAGACGCCGTCGTGCTCTGGAACATGGCGCAGGAAGGGGAACCACGCGCACTCGAGACGCTGATCAGGTACAACGCCGAGGACGTGGCGTCGCTCCCGTTGCTCGCTGAGTATGCCTACAGTCAGAATTCCGCAGGGACGCCCATGGCGGTGCCGGGTTTCAGATCTCCTGCCCACTTCGATACTTCTACCCTGCCCTACGACGGAGCGCTGGTACGTTACCTGCGCGGATGATGCCCTGATTGGGTGCTAGACTTGCTGACCTGTTTATCCTGTTTGTTTCGGGTCGCGTCCGCGCGGGCGCGACCGGCTATCCACGCCTTCGACCCGTGACCAACCAGCGCAACTGGTATGCGCTACAGGCGAGACTCTTGTCGGCACTTCAGCACACCGAACACCCAATACTCAATAACACGGTCTTACTTGCCGCATGGGGTGGCTGGCCCGACGCAGCCGAATCGGCAACTCGATCTCTCCGAGAGTTGGTGCGCCAACTCTCGGCCACCCGCTTTGCTTCTATCGACCCTGAGGAATTTTACGATTTTGCCCAGCAGCGACCGGTGGTCTCGAACGGTCCGGACGGGGCTCGTGAGCTGACCTGGCCAAAGAACGAGTTCTTCTACTGGAAGGCCGATGATGGCGGGCACGACCTGCTGATTTTCATCGGCGTGGAACCCAACTTGAAGTGGAGGACCTACACCGACCTGATACACCAGGTGGCAAGCGATAGCGATACCAGGTTGTTGGTCACCGTCGGGGCCCTGCTGGACTCCGTTCCCCACACCCGGTCGCCCAGGGTAACTGGATCTTCCACCAACGAGTTTCTCGGGAAGGGTTTTGAGCACATCAGGTACGCAGTGCCGAACTACGAAGGTCCGTCGGGGCTCACGTCGGTGCTGATGGACCGTATGGGCCGTGATGATGTGCCTTCCGCCAGTATCTGGGGACACTCCCCTCACTATTTGCAGGTGGCTCAGAACCCCACGCTAACGCATGCCATCCTTTCTGAACTGCAGCAGTTCATTTCAGCACCGATCGATCTGAGTAAGATCGCCAGGGAGTCCGAAGAATTCGACGAAAATCTGGTGAGGGCGCTTTCCGATCAGCGGGAAATCGAGGGCTACGTAAAACGGCTGGAGGAACGATACGACTCGGAAGAGGAGTATCGGCAGAGCCCCGAGCCAGCAGCGCTGGTCAAAGAACTTGAAGACTTTTTACGCCAGCAGCGGACCACGGACGGCCCGGCTGAGGACGGAGAACCCGACGATTGAGCAAGATTTCAGACCGACTGGCGAAACTCGGTCAGGTTGAACGAACTGGATTTGGTTTTGCAGCACACGCGACCGGCACGAAAATCCCCGTATTACTGGTTGGCGTCAGGATAGACAGACCGGGCGACGCGGACAGTTTGAGCGCCGATCTCTTCATACTGGCGCCAAATTCAGCGGGGGCTGCACAGACCAGTCCCGTCAAGGACGTCGACCTGTGGGGTGTCGCGGTCTCGGGCGGGTCGGGAGGCGAGATCGACTCGGCAATAAAGGCCGGAGCGGATTTCGTCATCGTTGAAGACGAGTCAGCCCCCGGCGCCGCGTTGAAGGATGATGAAATTGGAAGGGGTTTCGTGGTTGGAAACGAAGTCACGGACGACCGGGCAAGAGCGATCAACGCAAGTCCGTTCGACTTTCTCGTTCTCGACGGGCCAAATATTGCGATGCCCCTGAATATCGGAGCGACGCTGGATATCCAGGAGCAGCTTGCACGGTATTCGAGGCATATCTTTCTGAAGCTCGCCGAACTACCGGAAAAATTAGACCTGGAAATGCTTCGGGATATGGGCGTTTCCGCCCTGATCTACGACTCGAACTCGGCCGGGAAAGTAGACTTAGCGGGTTTGCGAGAAACGATCGGTAAATTAGGGCCGAGAAAATTCAAGTCCTCAGCCGGTGCCGTTTTGCCCCGTGGCAGCGGACCCGCGCCTCAACAAGAGGATGATTTTGACCACCCTGATGAACCTGATGAAGACGAAGACTGGGAGTAGCAGTTATTGAAGCCGGGAACCGGTTTCGAGCGTAAATGCCTGAAACAGGAGACAACGAACAGGAATATCTATGCCTAACTACACGATTATCGGACTCGGACGCATAGGCACATCTCTTGGAATGGCCATAAGAAGTCGACAGGGTGGGAAGTCACGCGTGATCGGATACGATGCCGACAGCAAAACCCAAACCGTTGCACGGCAAATGGGCGCTGTCGATGACGTTGAATGGAACCTGGACAATGCCGTTAAGGATGCCGACTTAGTGATTGTCGCAACCCCGGCCGGAGCGCTATACGACGTTTTTGAAGCGATCGGACCGTATCTGAAGCAAGGTGCTGTGGTAACCGACACATCGCCGGCCAAACGCGCCGTCCTCAAATGGGCGGATGAGCTCCTCCCCAGCCATGTCAGTTTCGTAGGCGGCAACCCCCTGACCGGTGCGTCGGTCACCGAGCAAAAGAATGCGTCCGGTCACATTTTCCACAACGCCAAGTGGGCTGTCGTCGCCCCGCCTGATGCGCCCCAACACGCCATCCGTGCGTTGACCGATTTGATCGAAGCCGTGGGCTCCAGTCCGGTATTCATGGACTCACACGAGCATGATTCGTTTGCTGCTGCAACCACCGGACTGCCTGCGATTGTCGCAGCGGCTGTCATGAACGCGGTAAGCACTTCACCATCATGGTCGGAGATTAGCCGGTTCGTCGGTACCGAGTTCGACCAGGTCACATCGCCCGCGTCGGCTGACCCTGCATCGTCACAGAGCGCTGCAGCGACAAACTCCGACATGCTCGTCCACTGGATCGATCAACTGATCGAGCGATTTCAGGCTTTGCGAGAAGGTCTGATCGACGAAGAAGAGCGATTCTCGCCCGATGGCGTGGTGGCTAACTCATTTGTGCAGGCGTGGGAACAGCGCGCACGTCTCGAAGCCGGGATCGCCGACCGTCGTCCCGTTACCGATGAGCGTTTTACGATCCCAACGGCAGGCGAAGGCATGATGGGCATGTTCTTCGGGAGCCGGGTCGCAAGAGCGATGGGCGGCGGCAAAGAGAAGAAAAAGGACGCGACGAAATACGATCGTCGCAGAATGCGTTAACGGGCCTCGAATGCCAGTCACGATTGCACGGCCGCGTACTCTGCGCGGAGAAATCATTGCCCCGGGGGATAAGTCGGTCTCCCATCGGGCGATCATGTTCAACGCCCTGTCGCACACGGGAACTGCGCGGATTACCAATTTTTCGCCCGGCGCCGACTGCACTTCGACCGTGGGGATAATGCGCGCCCTCGGGGTCGAGATAACCCGCGAATCCGGACAAAACGGAATGGGTGACAGCCTGACAGTCAAGGGAGTCGGTCTGAACGGACTGCGGGAGCCGGCCGACATCCTGGACGCTGGTAATAGCGGTACTACAACCCGCCTGATGTCAGGAATACTGGCCGGGCGCGACATCGTGACCATTCTTACCGGTGACGATTCGCTCAAAACTCGACCGATGGGGCGCGTTGTCGAACCACTCAGAAAGATGGGCGCTAAAATCACAGGCCGGGCGGGCGGCAACCTGGCCCCTCTGGTATTTCACGGCGGTTCGCTGAAGGGCACGAAGTACGAAATGCCGGTCGCTTCGGCGCAGTTGAAATCCTGTCTGCTGCTGGCAGGGCTCAGGGCCAACGGCATCACTACCCTCACTCAGCCAGCCGAGTCGAGAGATCACACCGAGCGGATGTTTTCCGCAATGGGCGTGAAACTGGCGAAATCCGGACTGGACCTGACCCTGGAGCCGTCCGAGCTCGAAACCGTCGATATCGAGGTCCCCGGCGACATCAGCAGCGCTGCATTCTGGATGGTCGCGGGGGTATGTCACCCTGACGCTGAACTGCTCATCAGGAACGTCGGGACCAATCCGACTCGGGCGGGTATCATCACGGCACTCCAGCAGATGGGAGCGAATCTCACGCTCATCGATGAAAGGGAAGTCGCAGGTGAGCCGGTCGCCGATATTCTCGTTAAATCAAGCCAACTGAAGGCGATCGAACTGTCTGGCGATATCGTGCCGTTGCTTATCGATGAAATCCCCGTAATAGCGGTGGCAGCAGCCCTTGCGGAAGGCACGACGGTCATTCGTGATGCTGCTGAATTGAGAGTCAAGGAATCGGACCGGATCCGCGCCAGCATTTCCTGGTTGAAGGGTGCAGGGATTGACGCCGAGGCAACCGATGATGGCATGATCGTGCCCGGCACCGGGTCGATCCGCGGTGGGCAGTTCCAGAGCTATGACGACCACCGTCTCGCAATGAGCCTTGGTATTGCGGGACTGGTTTCGGACGGGCCGATCACCATACTGGACCCCGAGGTGGCCGGAATTTCCTACCCGGGCTTCTGGGAATCTATCGAAGGACTTGGCGGGCTGGTTGGATAACGAACCGCGATTGACAAAGAACGCGCTTGTGGTCGTGATTTCCGGGCCGTCGGGCGTTGGCAAAGACGTGATGATCGACCGCATGATCGAAACGGGTCAGATCGGCTTTCATTTCACAGTTACGGCTACCACGCGGGCCCCCAGACCTGGAGAGCACGACGGTGTGAACCACCATTTCGTGACGGTCGACGATTTCATCAACATGATTGCGTCCGACGAACTGCTGGAATGGGCGCAGGTGTACGGCAACTACTACGGTGTGCCGAAAAAACAGGTACGCGATGCGCTGGCGGAGGGCAATCACGTCGTAATGCGGGTCGACGTACAGGGCGCCAAACGGCTTCGAGAGCTAATGCCTGAAGCGCTATTAATATTCATCGTTCCACCGTCGCTCGGAGTGCTCCGGAAACACCTTGAGAAACGCGGTGTGAATTCCGAGACGGAGATGAAAAGACGGCTGTCGGCCGCCACCGAAGAGATCGACAATTCGGACCTTTTCGATTACACGGTCATGAACGAAGAAGACCGGCTGGACGACACCGTGGAGAAGGTCGTCGAAATCATCGGCGCTGAGGCGGCGAAGGGTCCGCCACGGAACGTGATCATCAAGTAATGCACCGCTCGGCCAACTTGTATTTGCTTACCCCGCCTATTTCGGCTCGTACATCGCGGTCGTGAACTGCTCTCGCTGCACTGCGACGTACTGGTCGGCAGACATGGGCGGTTTCGACTTGTCCAGCAACTCTCTCGCCTTCTGAGCATTGCTGCCGAGCAAGTCCATGATCGTTGCGGCCATCACTTTTGCGGGCGCTATTACCGCACGGTCGTAATCTTCGATCAAATAGTCGCGCCCGTGCCCGACACCCGACGCGGAGTTCGCATACGGGTGAATCACCGGCATGATCATGCTCAGGTCGCCCATGTCCGTAGACCCGCCGTTGGTCTGATCGTCGGACACGACGCTGATCGAATCTCGGCCCAGGATGAGCTCTGCGTTCTGAATGAACAGCTCCTTCATTGCCGGGTCCTGTTGCAGTGGGTGGTATCCGGCAATCGTTTGTACCTCGACCGAGGCTCCCAGGGCGAGCGCTCCGGCTCTGTAACAGCGAATGATCTGTTCCGCGATAGGTTCAATTGCCGCGATCGTCCTGGCCCGGACCCGGCCTTCGTAAAGTACCTCGTATGGAACTGCGTTCACCGAGGTCCCACCGTTCGAAACTATCCCGTGGACTCGCACAACATCGGACTCACGGAACGTTTCTCGTTGAGTGTTAATTGCCAGGTTCGCCAGCATGGCCGCCTGCAGTGCGTTGACCCCCTGATCGGGCGCACCTCCGGCATGGGCTGACTTGCCGATGTATCTCACCTGGTGGGAAACGTGGGCGTTGGAAGTGCCACCGATATTGAAAGCCGTATTGCCATTCCCCGCCGCCGATGTGTGGACCATCATCGCCATATCTACATCGTCAAAGGTCCCCAATCGGATCATTTCCTGTTTGCCGGACAGGAACTCGATTACGCCATCGGCTTTCAATGCGAGTCGGTCCCGCACATCAATGAACTCTTCGGCGGGCGTAATGATGAACGCCACATTTCCTGAAAGCGAATTTATTATTTCTGGTGTGCTTAATGCAGTTGCCACGCCCAGCAATGAGCCAGTTTGGGCGTGATGCCCGCAGGCATGCGCGGCGCCGGTTTCGGCGCTGGCACCGGGGTGGCCGGGCACCTTCAGGGCGTCGAGTTCCGCAATCACTGCAACCGTCGGGCCGTGACTCGCACCGCGTAACACTGCTTTCATCCCGGTGCGTGCAATTCCTGTTTCCACTGCTAGACCGAGCGCCTGCAGTCGTCCGAGCACGTATTTCGAGGTCCGATGCTCGTTGAACCCGGTTTCCGGTGTGCTGTACACCGTCTTTGCGGCGGCGATCAGTTGCCGGCTCGCCCCGTCGATAGACCTTAACGCCAGGGCCCTCAGTTCAGTGTTTTCGGCACGGGTCATAAGGGCTACTCCTCGTAGGTCTTGTCCGACCGAAAACCGCGCATCCGGCTGAGGTATTCACCGACCGTCATCGGTGCATTGAACGACCCGGCAATCCGATTTCCCTGTTCGCCGTTGTCGGCAAGCAGGTCGATCACCGTCAGCCCCATCGCCTTGCCGGCCTTGATCACTGCAAGTTCGTAGTCGTCGACCATGTAGTCGATGCCGTGACCGTTGCCGCTCGTCGCGTTGGCGGTTGGCTGGATTGTCGAGACGATCTGGCTGACATCGCCGACGTCGGTGCAACCGGTAGTGTGATTGAGATCGATCACGTTGTCGTCGCCGATGAGCGAGGCTGCATTGTGCCGGTAAACCTCGATCAGCCGTTCGTCGTACCGGGCTGGCAGGTATCCGGGGTTCGTCTGGATCCGGACAGATGCGCCCGTCGCCAGCGCGCCTGCTCTCAGGGCGCGGTCTACCTTTTCAGAAGTGCTGAGGATTGCAGGAACGTTTGAAGCCCTGACGTACGTTTCAATCCGCACATCGTCTGGCACAGAGTTAACTGCTGATCCGCCCCGGGTAATTATCGGATGGACCCTCACTGTGTCCGCGTCACGGAAGGTTTCCCGCTGGGCATGGACCGCTGCCAGCCCGATTTGAGCGGCGTTGAGGGCGTTCACACCAAGGTGGGGAGACCCACCGGCATGGGCAGCTTTCCCGATGTATTGCACAGTCTTGCCGATCATTCCATTGTTTGAACCGCCGATCCCGAATGTCCCGGCCGTCTCACTGCCGGTGTGAGTGAGCATGGCGATATCGACACCCTCGAAGAAGCCGAGCCTGATGAACTCTTGCTTGCCGCCGAAGAACTCGATTTCGCCGTTCTCCCGCAATGATTCCCGATATTCGAGCTCGATGTACTCCTCGGCCGGCGCCGCCATGAAACTGACCTTGCCGACCAGCCCTTTTTTTACTGTTTCATCGAGCAGGCCGACAGCAACCGTCAGCATCGATCCGATCTGGGCATGGTGACCGCAGGCGTGCGCAGCGCCGGTGTCTGGATCGGCGTGGGAGTGACCCGGTACGATCAGCGAATCAAGCTCGCCCATTACCGCGATGTGTGGCCCCGGCCTGCCGGTGTCGTAGGTCCCAATCACTCCCGTCTTCGCCACACCGGTCTGCACGTCCAGACCGTTTTCAGTGAACCAATCAGCGACCAGTTTAGACGTTCGGGTCTCTCGAAAACCGCTCTCAGGATGATCGAGTATGTCGCGGGCAATGCGTTCGAGTTCGTCCGCCCTGCCGTTGATCGCTTTGTTGAAGGAGCTTTTGAGGTCTAAGCGGTCGGTCATTGCGTGTGATTCGGGGCCGGTTTCCAAGACGGGATTCGCCGTCTGTTCTATCTGGGACTCTGTGAAGCCTGTTCGGCGGCGAGTGTAGCAGTCACTCTCGTCGCGGGCAGTGTGAACGGGGCCGAATTGAACACGGGAACTCGCTTATACTGGGCGACCATGAAAAAAGTTGTACTGGCCCCCCAGGGGTTCAAAGAGAGCCTGACGGGCATGGAGATAGCCGAAGCCATGTCGGCCGGCGTGAAGCGGGTGTGGCCCGAAGCGGAGACGGTGTTGATACCTGTCGCCGACGGTGGTGACGGCACGTTGCAGGCACTGGTCGACAGCTCGGGCGGCGAGGTTCGGACAGCCAGTGTAGAGGATGCGATCGGTCGCCCGATCGATGCAGATTGGGGTGCGCTGGGGAACGGGACTACGGCGGTGATCGAGGTGGCAAACGCCGTCGGCCTGGCGCGGCTGACACTGGAGGAGCGTGATGTCCGCCGCGCCTCGACTTACGGTGTCGGGCAACTGATCGTCGAAGCCCTTGACGCAGGTTTCACCGAATTCATTATCGCCATCGGGGGCAGCGCCACCAATGACGGCGGTGCAGGCATGGTCCAGGCGATGGGTGGCAGGCTGTCCGACCGGGATGGGCATGAATTGCCCAGGGGTGGGATTGCACTGGCTGACCTTGCGAAAATAGATGTTTCGGGTCTGGATTCCCGTATGGCCGGAGCCGACGTGGTCGTAGCGTGCGACGTGAACAACCCGTTGTGTGGGCCGCTGGGCGCTTCGGCGATATTCGGTCCCCAGAAGGGCGCAAGTTCCGAGGATGTCAGGGAACTTGATGCGGCGCTCGCAAATTACGCAGAAGTGATTTCAAGAGACCTTCATACAGATGTCGCGGAAATTCCCGGCGCCGGGGCGTCAGGTGGCCTCGGTGCGGGTCTTATGGGGTTCTTCGACGCACGGTTGCGTCTTGGTGCTGACATCGTCCTGGACGCGGTAAATATCGACAAACACCTGAAGGGTGCCGACCTGGTAATAGTAGGTGAAGGCCAGTTCGACCGCTCGACTGTGTTCAACAAGTCGCCGGTCGCCGTGGCACAGCGGGCCAAGATCAACGGGACGCCAGTCATCGGCGTCGCAGGCTCGCTGGGCGCCGGGTTCCGAGAGGTCCACGAGCATGGCATCGATGCCGTCTTCAGCCTGGTCAACCGCCCGATGTCGCTTAAAGCTGCAATGGAAGATACCAGGCGACTGGTCACTATCGCGACAGAAGAGGCATGCAGGGCGATCGAACTTGGCGCACAAACCTGATATTGGTCATGATCTCTACGGAGGATCCAGCCGCGCGCACCTGATTTCCCAACCCCTGGAGACCGTCTCATAAGTGTCGATGGCGTGATTAATTCCTTCTCCCACGGGGAGAAGGTTAGGTTGAGGGGGAACGCTGTCGACAACGGAGTAGGCGCAAACGAACGATTATTTCCTTCTGAACAACATTCCCCCTCACCCTGTACGACCGGGCACCCTGGTAACACTTTAGTCCGGGCACCTTGGTAACACCCTGACTGGCGTCTTGATGGTTTTCATTGTCGATTCGTCGAGCAGTCCGATCTCCAGTGGTCCGTAGTATATGGCCCACAACCGCTCGGAGATCTGCTTCA
>JADFLG010000111.1 GCA_022564545.1 Chloroflexota bacterium
TCCTACCGTCAACAATGGGCAATTTTCCATCGACTCAGCGAACATTCCCGCATCAAAACTCAAAAATAAAACGTTTGTCCACATCTACTCGAGCGACCCCGGCGTCTCCGGAGTTTTGCTGCAGACCGTTGAGTTCCATACGTCATGTTCACAACCGCTTTTCCTTGGGGATGTGGTTGGCTCGCTGACTTTAACCGGTTTCGTGGACGAAGTTGGAACCGAAAACTGTGATCCTCGCGACCCGAACATTTTTTGTCCCGGGGGAAAGATTAAAGAACTCGAACTGAAGTACACAGGTGATGATGACAGCGTCTTGACTCAAAATCAGGGCGGCAAGGCGAGCGTTGCCGATGTCGGCAACGGCCCGGCAGATGATGATGATGATCAGGTTTACATCATCGCGAGTAGACGTGAAGATCACACTTCGGACGAGATTTGGTTTGCCGGTCTGGTTGGCCTGAACAGTAACTTTAGTTTCGATACTACTGTTGCCGTCCCACCACTTACCGACACGAGGAGCGAACTGCACTCCGATACGTATTTCAAGATTTTCAAAAGCGATGGCGGAGCGCTGCTGCAGACCATCAAAATGCACACTTCATGCTCAAAACTGCTCAGGATTGATGACCAGTTCGGTGCCATTACCGTGAAGGGTTTCGCCCGCGCCTAACGGGAACCGCGTAATCCAAGTACCACCCACAACGTTCGCCTGTCGCATTTGTGACCTTGCCCCTGTTTCCGCGCCATCTGGAGGGTTAGATTTCCGGGTTCTGACCTTGCCCCCGTTTCCGCGCCACCTTGAGGGTTAGATTTCCGGGTTCATCCGGCCGCCTCGGCTCCGATTAATTTGGTCCTGGCGAACTGGGCCGGAGCCACCTGGCCCAGTGCACTGTGGCGACGTGAAGGGTTGAAGGTTCCGAAGAAACAGCCGAAGCGAGGAAGACTCTGGCTGAATGACGGCTCGTGTGTCAGGCTGAGGCCGGAGAGGCCGAACCATGTCTGGCCTACGACTTGGTCTCTTGCAGGACCGAGGATGACAGAGCGGTCAGGTTGCTGACGGTGATTAATCAGTACACGACAGAATGCGTGGCGATCGGGGCAGCCTGGAGGATCCGTTCAGATGATGTGATGCATACGCCCACCGGACTCTTCACATTGAGGGGTGTTCCAGAGCACATCAGGTCAAATAACGGCCCGGAGTTCACTGCCAGGGCAGTGAGGGACTGGCTTGCCCTCCCACCGTTTTTCTGCGATCTCCATCGAAAACACCAGCGGAATCGACAGGGGATTGCTCTTGGGAGAGATTCCGGCGCTTATAGTGTGGAGAATCCGGGCAAGCGTAAAATCGCGCAAACGAGGGGGACACAATGGTGACAACATCTGCAATTCCATCTTCTGCGACCGAAGCCGTGAAGCGTATGGCCGCAGCGGCCAACGACTTTTTGAACTCGCTCGACAGCGCGCAGCGACGGACCGCTTCGTTTGAGTTCGCCGGAGACGGCAGGGACACCAGGGACGAACGCTACAAGTGGGCATACACGCCGACCGACCGCAACGGCCTGCTCGTGAGCGACATGACCGCTGAACAGCGCGATGCGGCTTTCGCACTGATGGAGACCGGCTACAGCGCCCGCGGCGCCGCAACGGCCCACAGGATCATCGAGCTCGAAACGGTCCTCTACGAGTGGGAGAATATGAGCAACAACGTCTCGCGTTGGGGACGCTCGGTCGAGCGCTACTGGTTCAGCGTGTTTGGCACCCCTGGAAGCGTTGACGAGCCGTGGGGTTTCAGGGTCGGCGGCCACCACATCGCTCTCTCGGCGAACATTATAAATGGCGAGCACGTATCGATTCTCCCCCTCTTCTTTGGCGCGAACCCGGCAACGATTCAACACGGCAGCCGCAAGGGTGAACGGACGCTTGTCGAGGAAGAAGACTGGGCCAGGGCACTGCTGACTTCACTTGATGGCGATCAGACGAAGATTGCGGTAGTCGACCAGGTCGCCCCGGCGGATATCCTGACCACCAACGTGCGTTCAGTCGACCCGAACGTCGCTCCTGTGGGCATCGGGTTCAGCGCCCTCAATGACGGGCAGCGAGACAAGTTGGTTTCGCTCGTGAAGCACTATGTCACGAGGGCGGCAGACGATCTTGCGGCGAACTACTGGCGCGCAGTCGAGTCGGTGGGATTCGACGACGTGACGTTTGCATGGGCGGGTCCGGCAACGGTTGGCGAAGGCCATTACTACGCCATCCGGCACCCCAGGTTCCTCATCGAGTACGACAACACCCAGAACGGCGCAAACCATATCCACTCGGTACTGCGCGACTATTCGCACGACTGGGGCGAGGACCTGCTGGCCGCTCATTATCGTGTTTCGCACTAGGCGGGCACGTTCGTTCAGCGCCGGGCGCTCTCTCTCTTCGCCGGGCAGATCTGTGCGCGCAAGCGCCGTGCGTGCCCCGATCGCGTTGGGATACTTGGGCTGCGGCAGGAAGCTCCGCAGGACATGCCGGGGCACGTCCTCCTGGCAGCCGCATCAAGTTTTCGCCTCGGACATGAAATATGACCAATCCCTCGACCTATCTCGAAAACGATGAGTTCGGTTACTCGTGCTACACGATCGTGATCGCGGCCCCACCGGACCTGACTGAGCAGCTGCTGGCGATCGAACGGTCAGCGGGCCAGGAACGAGCCAAGATTCCGGCTCACGTGACAGTCAAAGGCACCTTTTACGACATCGCAAGCCTCGACGGACTGATCGATGAAATTCGCACCATTACGACGCGCCACGAGCCGTTTGTCCTGGGCACGGAAGGAATGGCATTGATCGGTCCCGGGGGCAGCGTGATACTTGGTTTCCCTGTGAATCCTGAGATCCAGTCACTCCATGACGATCTCGTCACCAACATTTCCCCACTCGGCAAGCCGGCCTACCGCGACGATCCGTATAGAGTTCACATGAGCATCGTTAACGAGGTCAAACGCGAGGGAGTCGAAATAGCCAGGACTCAAATTGAAGAGATTGATTTTGGCGGTGGCCTGATGGTCGATTCAATCGACCTGATGGCTCGCGATGGTGCCGCCTGGGGCGGTGTGTGGCATCGCCTGGAGCGGTTCCGTCTGGGCGGTTGACTCAGACTTTGGTCAGCCGCACTGAAGCGCAGTCTTGAGCGTATCTGCGTTCGACTTCATGATGCTGAAGTAATCTTCACCGGCTTTCGCCTCGTCGACTGTCCTGACCGCCAACGGGTGCAGCACAAGGATGTCGGTGCCGGTCTCGGCAGCGACCGTTTCTGCGAGGCGGTTGCTCGCGATCGGTTCCTGCAACACGTGCCGGATCCCCAGCTCGTCTATTCGCCTGATTACGTTGGCGATGTGAGAGGGTCCCGATTCGAACTCTGGCGATAAGCCAGCCAGCCCAACCTGGTTGAAGCCGTAGCGCTCAGCCATATGACCAAACGCCAGGTGCGACACAACGACAGTATCGAGCGCACAATCCGTCAGCTGGGCGGCAATCAATTCGTCGAGCCCTCGCAGTTCCGCCTCAAGACCATCACCGTTTCGCACATACTCGGTAGAGCCGTCGGGGTCGGCAGTGATAAGGGCTGCAATGATTCTTCCGGCCTGTTTCTGTGCAAGGAGCGGATTCAACCAGACGTGCGGGTCGAAGTCGGCATCGTTAATTTCCTGTCCGCCGTGGTCTTCGCCTTCAGTTTCAAGAATCACAGTTTGGATTGCACTCGCCTGACTACTGCCGCCAGGACCAGAGCCAGACGCACTCGCAGCAGCCAGTGCCCACCCTTCGAACGCAGGGTGGTTGTAGAAAAACACGTCAGCGTTCGCGATAGTCCGAATATCGGACGGTGCTGGTTCGAAGTCATGCGCCTCAACGCCGGGTTTGACGAGCTGGACCACCGTAACTCGGTCGCCACCAATTCGGCCGGCCAGAAAAGTTAGCGGGTAGGTGGTCGTAACGACCGTTATTTTGCCGCCTGGCGGTTCGTCTAAATCCCGGCCACAGGAAGCGAAAACAAACAGCGTTAACAGCACAAGACAAAAATAAGCTATGACGGTACGTCTGGCCATCTAAATGATACTTAGTCTCAATAATAGATCTGTTTGCCATCAACATCGTGCCAGTTTCGGGTTAGTGTAATCCGATAACATTGATACTGGGTATCAATTGCACGACAATCGAAAGCAAACCGCCAGGTTCGCCTGTACAGCCGTTACCGACCGACCCTGGCGCCCATAGACAGGCATCCGCCCTGCCGGCAGGTTGAAAGCACTGATAAATGCGGAACCGGGTATTGCTAATGCCAGTTCATCAGGTGGGCAGAGGGGTTCTGAATCCCATTCGACTGCGCTCATGACGCCCAAATTCAGAGTGATAATTTCCCTCTCCCCGGCGAACTTCTGTTGGCCCCCACCTGGAGAGAGGGCTTTCGAGAGAGTTTCTCAAACGATCTTCCAGCGAGGGATGGTGCCGCCCTCGGGACCGCGGGTCGATTCGTAGAGCACCCGGTCGCCTTCCAGAGCGGCCTCCGGGAGCTGCTCAACCGCATCGCTGCCCGACCAGCTTCCCCATGCCTCTCCGCAATTGGTGCAACTGTCTGCCTCGTAAACGCTGCCGCTCGTGTGGCAGGACGCGCAAAAGACTGTGAGCCCCGCATCAATTGCAGCCTGGTCTGGCGCGGTGTCGGCACCGCAGCTCGGGCAGCTCGGAGCTGTAGACGGCAGGAAGCGGGGCGTCAGCACGAGGGCGCAGACTTTGCAAGTGAAGGTCGGTCGAGTTTCGGGAGTCAATCTAATTTTTGGGTTAGTTCTGGCCGGTCTTGAGCAAAGTGTGGCATGTTTTTGGGTCGACCGTGGATTGTTTCTCGATCAGGTACTCAAGATTCCGGTTATCTCGCCATCGCTATTAAGGTCAATATCCCACGCATTGGGCGTCGAGGGAAGACCGGGAAGAGTGATGATGTCGCCCGCGAGTGCCACAATCTGGCGTGCACCGGCGAGAATGCGCAACTCTCTGATCGGGAGGGTGTGCCCGTTGGGCGTCCCCTTCAACTTGGGGTCGGCCGAAATCGAAAGATGGGTTTTTGCCATGCAGACCGGGAAGTTCCAGCCGTTGTCGGCAAACCGGCGCGCCGTCGTTCGGGTCATCGGACCCCATTCGACATCCCCTGCGAGGTACAGCGATTTTGCCATGTGTTCTACCTTGTCGAAGAAGGAATCGTCGTCTTCGTAGAGCAGCTTCACGTCGGAAGGCCGGTCTGCGGCTTCGACAACTGCAGTGGCAAGCTCAGTCATGCCGTCACCGCCCTCGGTAAATCCTTTCGCCTCTGCGACCCCGACCGCACCGGCTGCGATCGCAGCTTCCCTGATAACTGCTATCTCTTCGGGAGAGTCGCCGGGGAACCTGTTGATGGCAACGACAGCCGGAAGGCCGAACATGCTCACGATTCTCAGGGCGTTCTTAAGGTTTTCGGAGCCGCGGCGGACAGCTTCCGGGTCAGGTGCGGCCATGTCCTTCACCGCGACCCCGCCATGCCACTTGAGTCCGCGTATGGTTGCGACAACCACGGCAGCCGACGGTGCCGGGCCACCCTGCCTCACCTTGATATCCATGAACTTTTCGAAGCCGAGATCGGCCCCGAACCCGGCTTCTGTAACGACATAATCGCCGCAATTCACTGCCAGTTGGTCGGCCAGGACCGACGAGCAGCCGTGGGCTATGTTGCCGAACGGGCCCATGTGGACGATAGCTGGCTGGCCCTCGGCGGTCTGGACCAGGTTCGGCTTTAGGGCGTCTCTGAGCAGCGCCATGATCGAGCCGATCCCCTTGATTTCGGCTGCGGTAACCGGAGTCTTGCGGTCGCGTTTCCAGCCCACGACAATATTGCCGATGCGTTCCCGAAGGTCCTCGTACGAATCGGTCAGGGCGCAGATCGCCATGATTTCCGACGCCGCGTTGATGTCGAACCCGGCCTCCCTGACCGGTCCGTTGAGCCGTCCGCCAGCCCCGGTCATTACTGTGCGGAGTGCGCGGTCTTCGGCGTCGGTGACCCGCCGCCATGCGATTCCAGTTGCGTCAAATCCTTCGATCGCGTTTCGGTAGGCAGCGTTGTCGACCATTGCCGCCAGCAGGTTGTGGGCCGACTCGATGGCGTGGAAATCGCCGGTGAAGTGCAGGTTGATGTCGACCGCTGGCTGCACGGTCGATTTACCGCCGCCCGTGCCACCGCCCTTGTGCCCGAACACAGGACCCAGTGCGGGCTGCCTGATGGTCAGCACCGGCTTTTTGCCGATCTTCGCGAGGCCCTGCACAAGCCCGACCGCCGTTGTCGACTTGCCTTCTCCCGCGGGAGTGGGGGTGATGGCAGTAACGACGATCAGTTTTGCCTTGTCGGCCACGTCGGGGAAGGCGTTCAGGGGAATCTTGGCCTTGTCGTTCCCGTACGGCTCCAGCACAGCGGGGTCGATGCCCATTTCGGCCGCGAGATCAGCAATTGGTCGCATTAAAAACTTCGGATTCAGCTGGTTCGTCCCACTGGGCCGAACTGAAAATAACTCAAACCAGTGAATTCTACTTGCGTTGACCCGGATGGGAAGGCAGTGGCCAATGCGGCGCGCTGTTGCTGATTAGCGTTTTTGGCCTGGTCAGCCTCGTAATGACATTTCCGTCAACCCGATCAGATCGTTTTGTACTTGCGCCCGATCGTCAGGAACACGAAGCCGATCACGGCGAACACCGAAACGATGTTCCAGTGGATGATGCGCCCAACCACCAGGTTCGCCACTACGGCGACCGCCAACACCAGTACAACAGCAATTGCGGCAAACAACACGGAACCGGCCCAGCTGCGAGGCTTTTCGAGCTCCGCTTTCGACCTTGATGCTGGCCTCGACTTCGATCTCGAATTCCTGTTTGCGTTTGTTTTGGCCAGGGCTCCGCTCCACTTCGCGTGAAAGTCAGTTTCGTGATGGTCAGGATAGTTAATGTCACATATCGCGTAAGGTGCTGCCGGGGTAGCGGAGGGACGGCTCGCGGTGCCTCGACAGCACCCTGATTCGTTCGATGCGCGTACCTCCGTGGAAGGTGCAAGGCATATACGATTCTGGCGGCGAGCTCATCATCGAATCTGATCAACCAGCCGTTAGCCAGCCGTCAGCGAGCACGGCCCGGAGCTGGCGGCTTCGTGGCCAGCAGTATCGTCACCGCTGCACCGATACAGGCCGCCGCCAACACGTAAAGCGCCGTTTGGTAGGTGCCGGTCGTATCGAACACCCGACCGACGATCACCGGCGCCACCATCATCCCTATCGCCATCGGGAACGCCGACATCCCGAGGATCACCCCGAAGTGCCGCCGTCCAAAATACCCGCCGCGGAGCGCGTGCAACAATGGGGTGCGACCCCCGAACCCAAAGCCCCACAATAGCGCGAACCCGAGAGCCCCCAGGTAATCGGTAGCCTGCGCCAGCACGATCAGCGACGCGCCCTGAGCCAGGATCAAGACCGGAAGTATTGCCCGGATACTCACCCGGTCACCGGCAAATCCACCCAGCATCTGGAAACCGAAAGATGTCAGCGCCATGATCGGGATGATCGTTGCGGCAGTAGCGTCCGTAAGATTCACGCCACCCCTGTCGGTCAGTTGAAAAAAGATGTGGGCAGATATGGTTCCCACCGAAAGGTTTGTCAACATGTGTGTGACCGAAAGAGCCCAGAAGGCCCGGGTGCGCAGCGCTTGCCTGGGCGTGAAGTCGCGCTGGGCGATGGGGCGGGCCAGAGTTGCAGATTTAGGGCCTTTCGGTTCCTGCGCCGCCAGATCTTCATAGGCCGGCGCTCGCTTGCCCGAGACGTAAGCGATTGGCGGTCCTGCTGCGAGGGTTATAAGACCGATCACAAAAGTCGTTTCCCGCCAGCCATATGTGTTGATGCCCCAGACGATTGCCGGAACGAATATTCCAGCCAGGCTGGAACCCCCGATCACGATTGCCATGGCCGTGGCGCGGCGGTGGGGCATCCAGGCATTCACCGCCGACATCGACGGCACGAACCCACCCATCGAAAATCCCAGCGAAAGAATGAAGTAGGCGAGGTAGTAGTGCACCGGCCCCTGCAACCGGGAATATAAGATCATTCCCAGCCCGCCGATCGTGAACCCGATCAGCACCATTCGTCCGGTGCCAAATTTATCGGTGAGCCATCCCTCCAGCGGGCCCAGCAGCGCCCCGCCGAACCTGCCGAACGAGGCCACTCCCGTAACGACTGCCCGAGACCAGCCGAACTCGTCTTCAATGGCGCGGAACAGCGTGCTCGCGGCCTGGAACGTTGGGCCCGAGCTGACCAGCATGTTCAGCGCCCCGGCGAGCGACACCCACCATCCGTAAAAAACGCGACCGGCTTTAGTCTTTGGGCTTCCGGGTCCTCCTGGCTCCCCTGGGGGTTTCGAGGCTGTTGAGTGCTCGGGCGTATCGGGGTTCATTAATGGATTTCCAGGCGGCCTGTTTCGGGATGCCTGTTTCGGAGTTACCCGGGGGGTTTATGTGAAAAGATTACGACCTGCCCGGTCACCGTGCATCGCTAATTCATGCGGGCCCCAACGCAAATCCAGATTCCCAACCTGAATCTACGGGCGTAATCTGGCGGCATGATCGCGATATTCCCGGTAACGCCGTCAGGTAGTCAACACGGTCATTATTGATCCCGGGCCGGCTAACACCCGGCCTGCTAACCCCGGAAAAACAAAGCCGCCGAAGCAAGGAAATAGAAAATGCCAACGGGCAACAGACTGGAAGGAAAAACCGCCATCGTCACAGGTGGCGCGTCGGGAATAGGCGAGGCAACGACACGACTCTTTGTCGAAGAGGGAGCGAGGGTCGTCATTGCCGATATCGATGATGCGAAAGGCAATGCGCTCGAAGCAGACCTGAATAAGAACAAGAACGGTGTGGCCGCCCTCTTCCGCCAGTTCGACGTTACGCAGGAAAGCCGGTGGATCGAAGTCGTTGATGAGGTGATGGAAATGTGGGGACGGCTCGATGTCGTCGTGAACAATGCCGGGATGTCGGGCGAAAAGGGCAGGGCAACGGTCGAGGAAACCATTGTCGAGAACTGGGACACCGTGTTCGCGGTGAACTCGACTGCGATCATGCTCGGCACGAAGACCGCCATTCCCGCGATGAGAAAGAACGGTGGCGGCTCGATCGTGAACGTATCGTCGATCTTCGGAATCGTCGGCTCGCCCGCTGGCGCCGCATACCACGCCTCAAAAGGTGCGGCGAGGACCTTCAGCAAGGCCGCAGCGGTGTCGTACGCAAAGGACAACATCCGGGTGAACTCGGTGCACCCCGGATTCACCGACACGCCGATGACATTCGATATCCATTCTCAAAAAGAGATTCGGGACGCCCGCGAGAAGATGACCCCGATGGGCCGCCTGGGTTTGCCCGAGGACATCGCCTACGGAATCCTCTACCTGGCATGCAGCGAATCGTCCTGGGTAACCGGCATCGAACTTGTAATCGACGGCGGCGAAATCGCCTGGTAGCGGGGTGTTAGCGGGCCGGTGCGGTGCAGTCCTGTCCTCCCTCCCTGCCAGGGAGGCGGGTGCCCACTTGTGGGCGCGAGGGTGGGTTGAGCCTGTAGAAGTGCATGTGCTGAGCCCGTCGAAGTGCATGTGCTGAGCCCGTCGAAGTGCATG
>JADFLG010000193.1 GCA_022564545.1 Chloroflexota bacterium
CGAAGGTGTTGTGAGGCCCTGGTGCGCGCCGCCCTCGGTGCTGAGCGATATGCCCGACGGCGTGGCTACCAGGATGAACCTCGACTCCTGGTACAGGCCGTTGATCAGCGCGTCGGTCGCACGGGCGATGAACGGGTCGTACACCGTGCCGATCGGCACAAGTCTCCTGCCCGACATCCGGTCGGAAAGTCCAAGCTGTGCCAGCAGCAGGAACATGTTCATCTCGCTCAGGCCAAGCTCGATGTGGCGTCCGTCCGGCTTCTCGATCCACTTCAGCGTCCGCTCGCCAAAACCCAGGTAGTCGAGTTCCTCCTGTTTCGACCACACGGCAACCCGGTTGATCCAGGATGCGACGCCGGTCGATGTCGCGACGTCGGCTGATGTCGTGACAATACGGCTGGCCGACTCGGGCGACGTGCGGTCCAGCTCGACCAGCATCCGCCCGAACGCGTCCTGGGTCGATGTGACATTCGGAATTGAGAGCTGAGTTTCGTTGAACTTGAGTGGAGGCTCGGGAACGCCCTGGTGTGCCCCGCGGAGCTTCCTGTCGCCCAGGTGCGCCTCGCCCGCCCGGCGACCACGGCTGCGCATACCGAGCCGGGTCACGGCACCGTCGATGTATTTCTTCTCGGGCGTGCCCGCTGCGAAACGGGCCCACGGGTTTGCTGCGTCCCGACCAGTCAATTCCGCGAATCGAGCGAACTGATCGGATGTCAGCACGGCCGCGTGGTTGCGGGGGTCGGCAGCACTCTGCAGCCCCCAGCCTTTTACTGTGTAGGCAAATATCGCGGTTGGTCCCGGGGTGTCGGACGCCTCGTTGAGCAACCGGACAAGGTAGCCAACGTCGTGGCCGCCAAGGTTCGTGATCCGCTCGTAAAGTTCCCTGTCATCGATATCGCGAGTGCACTTTTCGATATCGCCGCGGCCCGGTCCGGCGCCATCGAGCAACCTGGTGCGCACCTGGTCCTCGCCCGCCACCAGCAAGCCCTGGTATTCCTCGTTCGACATGTCGTCGATGTGCGTGCGCAGGGCTTCGCCGCCGGGACGCTCCATCAGTTCTGTAAGCCGGTCGCCGTACTTGGCGGTCAGGACTGTCCAGCCGTTCGCGTTGAGCATGTCCATGAACTGCCGGACGCGAATGCCGGGAACGACGCGGTCGAGGCTCTGGCGGTTGACGTCAACTATCCAGGTGCAGCGGTCCAGTCCCGCGAGGGCAGGCTCGATTACCGCCTCCCACATCGACCCTTCGTCTAACTCTGCGTCACCGAGATGTGCGTAAAAACGCCCGGAAGTCGGCTCAAGTCCGTGCGTGTCAAGGTAGTCTCGCGTCAGCGCGCCGAAGGCCGCCGCCGGGCCAGCGAGCCCTACTGAACCGGTGGAAAAATCTACCGGTTCGGGATCCTTGGTACGGCTCGGGTATGCCTGCAGCCCGCCGAAGGCGCGAAACTTTTCGAGATACGACTCATCCAGGTTTCCCAGCAGGTACTGGATGGCGTGAAAGACCGGCGAGGCGTGGGGCTTGATGGCAATGCGGTCCTCGCGTTTGAGTACCTCGAAGAAAAGGGACGTCAGTATGGCCACCGATGATGCAGAAGACGATTGGTGACCGCCGACCTTGGTGCCGTCGGTGTTTGGCCGGACGTTGTTTGCATGGTTGACGATGGCCGTTGCCAACCACAGAACCCTGTCCCGCACGCACGCACGCACGCCGTCCCGGGCCTGATCGATATCTTTTGTAACTGCCCTGACCATGGACTCTCCCGCGGTTCAGAATGGCAACCATCCCGAACTTTCTTCGACCATAATTGCGCTCGACCGGACTGGTGTGATAACGCGGTCAAGTGCAAGACTATGCATAGATGATCTTACGCCGGGACAGGCATGGCAGAGAACAGTTGGGCTGTGTCCATTATTCTCCCTCCCCCGCACTGGTGTGCCCCGCGGAGCTCGCGCATGCACCCAAGGACGCATGTCCGCCCGGTGCAAAACGGGAGTTAGAGCATGTGCTGAGCCTGTCGAAGTGGGTGGGTCGAAGCGAACATCGCCGTGACCTGATTCCGTCGGCAAGCTTCACCCACGCCCGCGCCCAGAAGGCAACCGTCTCCGTTTGGCTCCGGGCGTGCGAGGCGCACTTGCCAGATGACTGGCGTGAGCAAATCGCGCAGGAAGCTCCGCGGGGCACGCCAGAGCGAGGGAGAGGGGACTGGCTTATCCTCCAAATTAAGAGCCCATGCCCATGACCGTAACTGATCGTCCCAACATAGCTCGCTTCTCAGGGTGCCACCGCTATCGCTATGTGCTGACACGCGAGTTCGGGGGCGACTCGACCTGTTTGTTCATCATGCTCAACCCATCGAGCGCCGACGCTGATCAGGACGACCCGACGATCCGCCGGTGCA
>JADFLG010000112.1 GCA_022564545.1 Chloroflexota bacterium
TGCATTTAAATCCCGGCATTTAAATCCCGGTAATCGTCTCATTTACATTTAGGAGAGATCATGGCGACCATTTTGGAACAGTACATAGCCCAGCACCCCGGTTCTGCCCAGCGATACACTGAGGCGGTTCAGACCTTTCCCAGCGGGGTCACCCATGACAACCGGTACGCACAGCCCTTTCCTCTCTACATGACCCACGGAGCCGGGCCACGCAAGTGGGACGTGGACGGCAACGAATACATTGACTACATATGCGGGCATGGCGCACTGCTGCTGGGTCATTCCCATCCGGAGATCGCCGATGCGGTGGCCCAGCAAATGTATCGGGGCACCCATTTGGGGGCATCAACCGACGAGGAGTTGCGCTGGGCTCGGGCCATCAAGGCGCTGGTGCCTTCCATCGAGAAGATTCGCTTCCACAGCTCGGGCACCGAAGCCACCCTGATGGCCATGCGGCTGGCCCGGGCCTATACCGGCAAAAACAAAATCATCAAGCTGCAAGACCACTTCCACGGCTGGCACGACTATGCCATGGCGGGTTCGGACCGGCCGGCCCCGGGTGTGCCGGCAGAAAGCTGGGCCAGCATGCTGGTGGTGCCCTCCGGCGACCTTTCCGCGGTGGAGGATGCGCTGAGCCGGGACCAGGACGTCGCCGGGCTGATTCTGGAGCCCACCGGCGCCCACTACGGCCAGTTGCCCTTCGACACCCCCAACTACCTGGAGGGGCTCCGGCAGCTGACCAGCCAGCACGGCGCGGTGCTGATATTTGACGAAGTGGTGACCGGGTTCCGCGCCTCAGCAGGCGGCGCCCAAACCCGCTACGGCGTCACCCCCGACCTGACCTGCTTTGGCAAGGTAATCGGCGGCGGAATGCCCGTCGGGGCGTTTGGAGGGCGCGAAGACATCATGTCGATGTGGGACCCGTCCGACGGCGGCGCCACCGTCCAGCACGCGGGCACGTTCAACGGTAATCCCATGACCGCTGCCGCAGGGATCGCCACGCTCGAGACCCTCACGCCCGATAAGTACGTGTACCTGGAAAAACTGGGGAACCTGCTGCGGAGCGAACTCAGGGCGCTTTTCGCTGAACTTGAAGTACCAATGGGCGTGACCGGAATCGCTTCGCTGTTCGCGTTGCAGTTCACATCCGAGGAAGTTGTCGACTACCGGACCTATGCGACGAACGATATGAACATGATGAAAACGATGTTCATCGGCCTGCTAAACGAGGGGTTTCTGTTGTCGAACCGATGTGCCGGGAACGTATCGACCGTGCATACGGAAGACGATGTCAGCGCGTTCGTTAGTGCGGTAAAAAGCGTGCTGAGGCGGGCGGGCTACGGCTAGAACTTCAGGCTTGCATCGTCGTCGGATTCGCCGAAATCACCCCGCATGAACGATTTCATGGCTTCGTTCTCAGCCGGTTGGGGGGCGATCTCGTCCATGTCTTCTTCCATGCGAAATTCGTCGTTGATCCCCATCGGGTCGTCGATGTCGAAATCACCGATTTTTTTCTGCAGATAAGACGGGAACGAGGCAATTCGCGCCTGCTCGGGCGAGCGTCTTGTTTCCCTCACGACAACGACCACTACCGAGTCAGAAAGTTTCGCTGCCAGCACTTCGTATTTGTTGCCGCCTGCGATCATCTTGCGGAGTCGGGTGGCGATGCGCACTTCCAGCGTGCCGACATGTTCCCCGCGTGCCGTGCTGACCGCAACGATGGCGTCACCGATATCGAACTTGAACTTGTCACCGGGCGAAATGGCCGCAAGGACCTCTGCTTGCGCAACATTTTTCAGCTCGGAAACCGTTGCGACTGCCGGGTCGGATATGAACAGGGCCGAGTTTGTAGCTGTGCCACCCGATGTCCGGCGTATGACACCTTTGCTGTCGAGCATCGAAAGCCGGTTCAACTGCCTTGTCGCGACCCTGTTGGCGGGGTCAATGACAAGGGCCGTCATGAGCGACGCGCGGGCGTCCCTGTACCTGCTAAGTTCGAGATAAGCCTTGGCCAGCCTGTTGCGGCAGCCCACATTTGTGGCGTCGAATTCGATTCCTTCGAGATTGATCTCGACAGCCTCTTCCCACCGACCGGCGAGAGCGTGGGCGATGGCTTCCTGCTCGATCGTCTTAAAAGACCGGGGTGATCCGAGGGATCGGCTGTCGCTGACCATTGGAGTTCTCAGAAGGCTGATTTCATGTAAAAAGGTCGCTATCCGGTTACGTGCTAAAGACGTGATATCTGTGAGAAGTGATCCGCCGCCATGTGTTGTCACTGGCTTTCTGTAAGCGTACACACGCAGGTTTCGCACGAGTGGAACTGGAGATCGAAGTATGGACGGTCGATTTTGTGAACTCCCGACGGCTGTTTATACATCGAACACGGCAGGGGGGCACTACGATATGGGGGCGCGCACCCGGCGGCTAATCCGGGGGCCCTGGTATGCCCCGCGGAGCCTCCTGTGTGCCCAGGCGTGCGGCGTCCGCCCGGCGCAAAACGAACAATAACGCCTAGCCGCGGATTCGCAGCCATGTAAGTTGCAAAAATGCTTCAACGATGATGGCGAACGACATTTTCGACTTTCCGGCGGTGCGGGTCATGAACACGTAGGGGTGCTCGACAACATTCACCCCGGCCTTCTGGCACCGGTAGGCGAGTTCCGCCTGGAACCCGAAACCGGTCAGCCTCAGACGGTCGATCCCTATCGTTTCAAGGGTTTTTCGCCGAAATACCTTGAAGCCAGCCGTGGCGTCTTTCACCTTTAGTCCGAGGATGAGCCGAATCCCAACATTGCCCCAGTAGCTGACCTGCCTCCTGCCCCAGCTCCAGGCAGGGTCGACCCCGCCGCCGTCGGTATAGCGAGACGCCACTGCAACGTCTGCGGTGTCCAGCCGGGCGATCAGACCCGGCAAAACCTCGGGCGGGTGAGACAAGTCGGCGTCCATCTCCACTATTCGCTCGGCTCCCGCATCCAGGGCCATCTGGAAGCCCGCCATGTAGGCGGTCCCCAAACCTTGCTTGCCTTCACGGTGAAGAACCAGAAACACGCCCGGAAACTCGTCTGCAAGCCGGTCGGCGATATCACCGGTGCCATCGGGCGAGCCATCGTCAACCACAACGAAACCCAGTCCAACAATATTCTGCGCAACGACCTTCTCGACCAGCAACGGCAGCGTTTCGGCCTCGTTGTAAGTCGGCACAACGATAGCGACTTCCAGGGGAACCCCGGCGGGCGCTGCAGGCCGGTCTGCGTCACGTGTCACAGGTTCGTTTATGGACTCGTCAGTCAATTCTAAAAGCCCAGTTTCATCGATCTGTGCGCGACCATGATGCAGGTGTCCATCACAACCGAAAGGCCTGCTGCCGCAGCCAGTTCGGCAGCTCCATCGTTCACTATGCCCTGCTGGAGCCACAACACGCCCGCCCCGGCTTCAACAGCATTTTCGGCGACAGGCAAAACGAATTCGGACCGCCTGAACACATCGACAATATCCACCGTGACAGGAACTTCGGCGACCGAGTCATATGCCTTAAGTCCGTGCCAGTCGTCGAGGTTCGGATTTACCGGGTAGATTGTGTATCCCGCACGCTGCATGTATTCGGAAACATACCGGCTCGCACGGTCTTCCCGTTCGGAAATCCCAACGACCGCAATCGTTTTTGCTGTCTTCAGGAACGAGTAAATCTCGGTCGTTGATGGGTTTGCGAACATTGTTATGACTCGCCCCCCTTCCGGCCAACAACCCGGTACGTGCCGAACAAGTTTTTGATTCCCACCCGGGCCACGTCGACTACCGCAAGCACCCCTTTCGTGAAGGTCATTTTCGACCCCTCGCCGTAGTACCAGTCGATGGCAACCTCGCCTACGGTGAACCCGGCTTTCTTCGCCATTACGAGCAGCTCAACATCAAAGGCCCAGCCATCCAGCGTCTGGTGTGGAAACAGCCGTTCCGCAGCTTCCGCCGAGAACAACTTGAACCCACACTGGGTGTCCTGTATCCCCCGGAGCGCCAGAATTTTAACTGCATAGTTGAACAGTCGGCCCTTGATATGGCGGCTGCGCGGTTCGTTGAACCGCCGCGCTCCCGGCGCTTCCCGAGAACCGATCGACACGTCGTACAACGGACTGCCAAATTCACTACCGGGGCCGTCGGGGTTTCTCGAGCCGCCGGGTCCGCTGAAGAACCGGCCAAGGTTGTTAGCCGGCATCGAAAGGTCGGCATCGCACAGGAACCGCCACTCGCCCAGAGCGACGTCCATGCCCCGTCTTACCGCAGTGCCCTTACCACCGTGCGGCGCGTCAATGAGCCTGACCCGGACGTCTGCCTCACTGATCTCCGCGACAATTCTCGCAGTCGAGTCGGTAGAGCCATCGTTCACAACAAGAATCTCCCAGGCCCTGTCCTCACCAGACCCGGCAAACCCGGTAGACCAGCCAGACAGATAGTCGACCAGTTCCTTGACCGTCGACGCGATTCGCGCCTGTTCGTTGTAGGCGGGAACGACAACGCTGAGATACGGCTTGGTCAAGATACGCAACGGTTGTTTGCTAAGGCTGGAATTACGAGGCCAACATCACGGGGCCCTGCAATCGCGTGGCAACAAATGGCTTTTGGCGATTCTATTCGGTCTTTTCGAGCTCGAAGGCGTCGTGAAGCGCCCGGACCGCATTCTGTACCTGGTCTCGCGCAATGATAGTGGTGATTCGAATTTCGGATGTCGTAATCATGTCGATGTTCACGCCAACCCCGGCCAGCGTCGAGAACATCCTGGCGGCGTAACCCGGTGCGTTCTCCATGCCAGTACCCACGATGCTCACCTTGGCCAGGTCTGACCCCGCCACGACTTCTTCGAACTCAACATTTGTCTGATTTCGAGCAATCTCGGCTGCCCTGTCAACGTCGACCTGCGCAACGGTAAACGTAAAGTCGGTCGTGCCGTCCGAACTCGTATTCTGCAAAATAACGTCGATACTTATCCCGGCATCCGCCAATGGCTGCAGCAGCCCGGCGGCAATTCCTGGTCTATCTTTCACGCCCCGCACAGTGATCTTCCCGACATTGCTGTCTACGGCAATGCCGGTGACGGCTTTCCGGACTTCCATCGTGTGCTCTCCTCCGTGGATAAGCGTACCCGGTTCGTTCGAAAACGACGATGCAACGTAAATCGGCATGTTGTACACGTAACCCAGTTCGATCGAGCGCGGGTTCATTTTTGCGCCGAGAACGGCCATTTCCAGCATTTCCAGGAACCCGATCTCAGCCAGTTTTCGCGCCCTGTCGGTGAGTTGCGGGTCAGTTGTGTAGATCCCGTCGACATCTGTGTAAATCTCGCAGCGGTCGGCCTGCATGGCAACTGCCAGCGCTACCGCTGTTGTGTCTGAAGCGCCCCGCCCCAGGGTCGTGATATCGCCCGAATCGGCCAGGCCCTGAAAACCTGCCACGATCACGATGCGACCCTTATCAAGCTCGCGACGGAGCCGGTCGGTTTTTATGTCGGCAATGCGGGCCGAGCCGTGAACGGCGTCGGTCCTGATGCCGGCCTGGCCCCCGCTGAGGCTGATTGCGTCGTACCCGCGTGCCTTCAGCGTCATCGCCATCAATGTCGAGGAGACCAACTCGCCGGTCGAAAGCAGGGTGTCCAACTCCCGAGGATCAGGTGCCGAATCGCCAGTTACCGCCTGCGAAAGGGCAATCAACTCGTCGGTCGATTCGCCCATTGCCGAAACGACCGCGATCACGTCTGTGCCATCGTCTTTTCGAGCACAAATCCGTTTCGCCGCGTTGTGTATCAGTCCGGCGTCGGCCAGCGAGCTCCCACCGTATTTCTGGACGATTACCGGACGCGCACCCCTGCCAGAATTCCCACCGTCCGAATTCACGAACCCGGTCATGCCCCGGATATCACAGACGCACCATCTTGCGTTACCGCCATGATCATCGTCTTGCCATCCACACCAAAATGACGTGCCGTCTCGGCCATCTCGTAACTGATGGTCACCTCGCGCCCGGTCGCCAGCGCCAGAACTGAAGGCCCTGCGCCAGAGAGAAACGCGCCATGTGCACCCCCGTTGAGCGCAGCCTTAATCAGGTGTGGCATCGGCTTGAAAGCCTGCGTGCGTTGGGGCTGATGAAGCCGGTCGTCGGTCGCATACTTCAGGAGTTCGAGGCGGCCCGTCGACAGTGCGTTGACGAGCAGTGCGGACCTGCCGATGTTGAACACTGCATCGGTCCGGCTGATCCGATCAGGGAGGCGTCCCCTGGACTCGTTCGTATTTGTCTGCATATCGGGCACAAACAGAACAGCATTCAGGTCTTCGGGAACGCTCACCCGGTCGACTACCCAGCCGTCGTCGCCGTTGCGCACGCCAATCGTGCAGCCGCCGTAAATTGCAGGCGCCACGTTGTCGGGGTGACCTTCGATATCGGCAGCCAGGACGGTCAGTTCTTCCTTGCTCAGGTCTGCACCGGAAATGGCCGAACCGGCGACAAGACCGATTACGATCGCCGCCGAACTGCTGCCCATACCTCGCCCAAACGGAACGCGATTCGTGCACTCATACTGCAAGCCCGGCACGGGCTCACCAATGTAATTGAACACCGCCTCAACACCGGTCACTACGAGGTTGCGATTGTCGAGTGGAACCATATTGGCACCCTCGCCAACGACCGAAACGCTGAATTTCCCGCGTGTCAATGTCAGTTCGTTCCATATATCGAGCGCTATGCCAATGCAATCGAAACCGGGTCCGAGATTGGCGGAAGTTGCGGGGGCGCGAACGGTGACTGAGTTCGAGGTCATTTTCGTGAGATGGGAATAGGTGTACCGAATCTGGCCGATCATGCCACCGCCAAAAGCCAGAGACACGATTCGCGCACTTCAGTAGTTTGAAAAAGATCGAACTTTCAGTTGTGTTTCGATCCAACCTTGCAAGTATAATCCGCCGTCGTACGTGCGGACTGCTTTGGGAGTGGTCCGTTTTGGCGCCACTTCAGCGGAGCAATCAGTGACGCAAAATGATCCCGAATTTCGCCCGTATTAAATGGAGAAGCATAAAAATATGTCGAATATCGTTGTAATCCTCGGTCCAGATAACGAGGGCTCCCAGGTCCGCATGAAAGAAACCAGCAGAGCTGCTGACAGGGCTGGCGGTATCGACCTGAGGTTTGTGGACAAAGAGCAGACGTTCGACGAAGTTGTGGAGCAGTGCCAGGGCGCAGTGGTGATCCTGCCGCAGGGCAGGTACGACCATCTGTCCGAGCTGGCCGGAAAAGTGAGCACCCTGAAGCTAATCCAGACTTTCAGCGCGGGGACCGACTGGATCGATAAGGCCGGGCTCGGCGAGTTGGGAATAGATGTCGCCAACAACGGTGGTGCAAACGCTGTCGCCGTTGCCGAGCACGCCATCGGCCTGATGTTCTCTGTTTACCGCAAACTTGATATCCAGATCGATAGCGTGAAAGAGGGCACGTGGATGGCGGGCGTCAGGGGCGACCGCACTGAGTTTCATACGCTGGTCGGCAAGCGTATCGGGATCATCGGACTCGGCCGGATCGGCTCTCGCGTGGCGAAGCGACTCGCCGGTTGGGAGTGCGAGATCGTTTTCTGCGACGTTATCGACCACGATGACGATTACATTGCCGCCGCTGGCGCCAAACGGGTTGAGCTGGACGAACTGCTTGCAACCTCCGACATAGTGACCCTGCACGTCCCACTGGACCGCTCTACGCGACACATGATTTCCGATCGCGAACTCGGGCTTATGAAGTCGACGGCAGTTCTCATCAACACTTGCCGGGGTCCGGTCGTCGACGAGAACGCGTTGATCAGGGGACTTGAGGCGAAAGAGATTTTCGGTGCCGGTCTCGACGTAACCGAGATCGAGCCGATTGAGGCCGACAACCCGCTGCCAACAATGGCGAACGTCGTCGTGACTCCGCACCTTGCATCCCGGGCGCTCGAGTCTGAGTTGAACGCCGCCAGGTTAACAATAGAAAACGCAGGACGGGTCGTCCGCGGCGAGACGCCCGACTGGCTGGTGCGCCCGGTTTAGCGGGCGGATCGACGGCGTCCTCTTCTCGACCGCAGGAGGCTGTCTCAAAAGTCTCCTGAACTACGCTGCCGGGATTTATTGAGACTGGAACCAAACTCCAATTGATACTGAAATCTGCGCGTCCGAGGTCAGATCGTGGATTTTCGACACTTTTGAGACAGCCTCGCAGCGGAGAGACCAGCCCTCAAAACAGGAACACGCAACACTCCGGCCATCACGAACCCTGCCCTCATTAATCGTGCAACCAATGAATGAAGGCAGGGCGGGCAGGCTCAGCGCAGGCGTGGCAATCGGTGTTCAAATCGGAAACTCTTCTCGATTCGGGCAACGCCGCGCCTGCCCTCGCCAGACATGCTCCGACGCTCAACGACAATCGCTACCCCTCGATATTCTTCCCGCCGGGAGCCGCCATAATTCGCCAGCGCAACCAGACGCCAACCGGCCCATTTCCACGGCTATAATCGATTGGCTCGATTCAGTCGGGGAGTGGCGCAGTTCGGTAGCGCGCTTCGTTCGGGACGAAGAGGTCCCGGGTTCAAATCCCGGCTCCCCGACCATATGCAATCAAACTTGCGTCCAATTGGAATCCGACCGCTGCGATCGGTCGTTTGTAGCAGATTGTGTAGCAACCGGACTGAGGTTTGGCCTTTCCGTCACCACGGGGAGGTCGCTTCGCGTTAGGGGCATTCGCACTTTCGCGCCGTCGTCAACGGCCTACCTGCTCGCGTCGTTACCCTCAGCCACCCCAGTACCGCTTGCCCCGACGACCAGTGCAGCAGCATGATTGCATGGGTGGCGTTCATTACATCTGCATTCTGATTCATTGTCTGTTCATGGACATGGCGCACTCGTTGCCGTAAAAGCAAGCAAGCACAAGTGCTGTGTGGGGTGCGTTATGTCTAATCTCCCAGATTCTTGGTACGCCGAAGCGCGGCGTCGATGGACAGGCAAGGCAGAGTGGGTAACCGGTGAAGGTCGGTACGCTTTGATGGAGCCCTGCCGCGTCCTCACAATCCAACTCTTCTCGTATAAACGCGATGCATTAAGCGCCTTGAAACTCGTCAACGCTGCTGGTTGTGGGGACGGGTGTGTTGGCGACCACAGAGTGGTCAATATGGCTGACGGCTAACCTTCAACGCGTTTTACAAAAATGTCCCTCTCGTCCAAGTGGGCTTGGTCGGACATGGCCAGCCGAGTCCTGCGACCAGCTAGCCCCTGGCAGACCCCTCCCCCCTACTGCTAACAGCAAGTGTGTTGGTTGGTGGTGGGTACTATGTCCCGGATTTTCGCGGGCGACATTCGCGGCTCACCGCTTCCGCTTGTCCAGCAACTTCAG
>JADFLG010000113.1 GCA_022564545.1 Chloroflexota bacterium
CTCTGTCGAAATAGCATTCAGTACTGGCACAACGGGTACGAAATCGCCGGAATATGCGGCAGAGTTCGGTATTAATCTGAGCTTGTACGCTGAGTTCTGACAGATCCCTTTGATGTGAGTACGAAGAGCTTTAGTGAATTGGTCGAGAAGCCGACGTGGTCGCTAGATATTGTAAATCGTCTCCGCGGTCTTCGAGAAGAGAGCAGTTCGTTCGTCATCAGTGAAGTCGGCAGTTATCTCGTGGTAGGCGTCTACCAAGTAGTCGTAGGTACTGAAGAGCCAGTCGACGGGCCAGTTGGAGCCAAAGAAACTGCGTTCTACACCGAAGGTTTCTATGCAGTGGAGGACGTAGGGCCGAATGCTCTCGGCGGTCCATTTGGGCTCGCCCATGCCGAGGCCGGAGATTTTACAACGGACGTTGTCCGCCTGAGCGACGGTTTCCATGCCCTTTTTCCACTTTTCCAAGTATTCCGGGTTCCGCTCTGTAGGTGTCCCAGTATGGTCGACGACAATCGTGATATTCGGGAATTTACTTGCGAGGTCCAGTAGCTTATCCATATCTTGCCACTGAACACTCATACTGGGTCGTAGGTCGAATTTCTCGAGTAGGGCGAAGCCGCGTTGAAAGTCAGAGCGCACCAAATAGTCGCCGTGTGAGAAGTCGCGTACGCCACGCATGTTCGGGAACTGGCAGTGGCGTTCAAGCTCTGCCTCCACGTCGGGGTCGCTCAGATCTGAATAGGCCACGATCCCGTGCGGGAAGCCCGTGCGATCGGCCGCTGCCTGAAGCCACTCGGTCTCCTTTACCGGGTCCTTGCTGCCGATCGCGGCCTGAACGTGAACCGCCTTGGTGACGTTGGCGTTGCGCGTTTCAGCAATATAGTCCTCGGCGAGATAGTTTCGTTCGGCGAGTCTCTGGAGTTGGTCGCGCCAGTGTGCGTAGAGCAGCTCGGGGTGCTGCATATCGTAAAAATGAACGTGGGTGTCGACGAAGTCAAATTTGGTCATATAGTGGAATCCTTACCCGACAGTATTTTGGATTTGTTTTCCGTGAGGGTACCGATCTCACGTACTGCGCGCCCTACACTCTTGCCGCCCGCAACGGCAACCTCGACTTGCCGGAGCTTGTTGAGGACCTGCTCCGGGCTATGACCTTTCCTTGGCATCTCTGCCTCCCTTCAAAACGTCCAGTATCTGATCTTTCAACTGGACTGCGATGATCTTTCCGGGCAACTTCGGATCGAGCCTGACCCGCAATTGGACCGGCGCGATGCCTTCAACGTGATCTGTCGACTCGATTCCGGGGTGCCCATCCTGGACCACCAACCAGGCGAGCAGTGACCTAATAGGAGCCTGGTTTATGACCCGTCGCAGTCCTGTCCGCTCGTCCGATCCGTGGTCACCATCCCCTTCAGTGGACGAGGAGACAGCTGTGATCAAAATCGTACATTTCGATGCCGCCCGGGTAGTGGTGGGAGTCGATACTCACAAGGATGAGCACGTTGCCGTTGCCATCAACGGCCTCGGCACCCACCTGGGTGAACACAGTTGTCGAGTCACTCTCGCAGGGTACGAGGACCTCGAGCGATGGGCCGTTGGCCTGGGAAACGTAGTGTCCTTTGGCGTGGAGGGTACGGGCTCGTTCGGTGCCGGGCTGGCACGTTTTCTCTCCGGTCAGGGCCACACGGTTATCGAGGTCAACCGCCCGGACAGGTCCACCCGCCGCCGGGTTGGCAAGAGCGATCCTATCGATGCAGAAGCGGCCGCTCGCTCGGTGCTGGCCGGCGTAGCAACCGGTGTACCGAAATCAGGCACACACGGTGTCGAGATGATCCGCATGCTGAAAGTCGCCAAGGACTCGGCCATGAAGGCTCGGACGCAGGCCACGAACCAGGTGAAGGCCCTGGTCCTGACTGCCCCTACCGAGTTACGGCAAGCGCTTGACGGACTCTCAGCCAGTAGGCTCATACGTCGCTGTGCTGGTTTCCGGCGGGGCGACGTGGTGACACCTATGGCCGCTGCCAGGTTCGCCCTGCGGTCTCTCGCCCGACGTCACCAGCAGCTCACCGCAGAGCTCAAAGTCATCAATGCTGAACTGACTAACATCACCGCCAAAATAGCCCCGGCACTGCTCCAGGCCTTCTGCGTGGGGCCCGATTCGGCGGCCGCTTTGCTCATCACCGCCGGTGATAATCCCGAGCGCTTGAAGTCCGAGTCAGCCTTCGCTGCTTTGTGCGGGGTAAGTCCGATCCCCGCGTCATCGGGCAAGACCAACCGCCACAGGCTAAATCGAGGCGGCGATCGCCGGGCTAATTCCGCACTCCATCGCGTGGTCATCGTCAGGCTCCGTCACGATGAGCGTACGAGGAAGTACATGGCGCGCCGGACTGCTGAGGGGATGACGAAGATGCAGGTGATCCGTTGCCTCAAACGATACCTTGCCCGGGAGGTCTACGCGATCCTGCGTTCCACGACTCAGCAGAACCTCATCCAGGGGGCTTGACGTCTATAGGAGCATCACATATCGGGCCTGAAATAAGAGAGAGATCGGCAGGTTTGAGCTCCCTGGGGTAGATTCCAGATGAGGGAGCAAGGCCGTGCCAGACAACAACACCGGTATGATTCACCCGACTTCCCATTCCCGGTGTACAACGACCCCGGGGCAAAGAATTCATACATGAGTGATTGGAAAAATATGAAGATCTCAAATATCGAAGTGATCCGCTTCCGGACCACGACACGGTCGCACCCCTCGAAGTGGGGCTACGGGCGCTGGGGTGAAGAGCACGAGACGACCCAGACGATCACGAAGATCTCGACGGACGACGGTGCCGAGGGCTACATGCTCGGCGGCGAGGAAAGATACATCGAAGGCATCGTCAAACCCATGGTCCTCGGCGAGAATCCGCTCGAAAGAGAGAAGCTCTGGAACTGGATGGACCAGCTGGTCACCTTTGGTCACAGCCTCCCCGAACACGAGATGGGGATCGTGGACTGCGCACTCTGGGACCTCTTCGGAAGGACGGTCGACCTCCCGGTCAGCGTCATCATGGGCGGAGCGCGCAAGAAAGTGAAGGCCTATGCCAGCACGTTCCCCAACATGGGCAAACCCGACGACTACGCGGAACACGCCCTTCAGTGCAAACGGCAGGGCTACAAGGCCTACAAGGTCCACGCCTACATTTGCTGGGATCCCCACAAATGGGAACCCGCCCCCCAGCAACCGGGATTCCCGAAAGAAGATGTCGAGGTATGCCGCGCAGTTCGGGAAGCCGTCGGCGATGACATGGTCCTGATGCTCGACCCGTTCGGCGTCTATACACTCGAGGAGTCGATCTGGGTCGGTCGCGAGCTTGAGAAACTCGACTACTACTGGCTGGAACACCCGATGATCGAAACCCGGTCCGAGTCCTACCGCCGTCTGACCGATGCGCTCGATATCCCGATCCTGGCACCGGAACACATACCCGGCGGAGTATTCACCCGCGCCGAGTGGATCCTCCACGGGGCCTCCGATATGCTTCGCATCGACCACAACTTCGGTGGGATTACCGCCTGCCAGAAGATGGTCGCCATCTGCCAGGCATACGGGATCAAGTGCGAGATGCACGGCGGCGGGTGGGCCAACAGCCAGATCCTCGGCGCAACGACCGAGGCGGTCTGCGAGTACTTCGAACGCGGCCTGCTGCGACCCGATTTCGACTACGAGACGCCGCCTCCATACCTGAAAGCGATCTGCGATCCCCTTGACGATGACGGAAACGTGATTCTTCCCACCGGCCCGGGACTCGGCATGGAATTCAACTGGGATTACATCAACGACAATCTGGTGACCTCTACCTGACCGCACCGGTCTGAGTGTCGGCCGTCAGCAAAAGTGGGACGGATTTCGGGGAGAAGGTCTGGGCAGGTCACTGGCGACACGGTTCGGACGGTATGATCACCATTTTGTCTCCAACCGCGAATTCGTCTGCAGACAGGTTCAGTATCGTTTTCTGGATGGTGAACGAAGTTACCGAAGCGTTCCCTGCCTCAGATCAAAAACCTGGTCCGCCAGAATGGTGAGATCCCGCCAGGCCTCGTCTTGATGGCGGTCCGAATGAGCCGTCGGGCTGTTGCGTTTCGTGTCGAGGTGAATGTATTCGGCGCCAAGTTCCTGGAGTTCGCCGAAATCGCGCCTTACCTGGTCAAGCGTTCCTTCACCGGCGATGCGTTCGTCCTCCGGGATAGGATCATCCGTGAGGCGGCAGAAAATACGAGGAGCCAGTATCGGCGTTGGTTTACCCTCCGCCTCTGCAATATTGCGTAACGCCGGCATTCCGTGATCCCGCAGCCAGGCGGTCGTGACACCAAGTGGATGCCACGCGTCTCCGTAACGCACAGCGCGCCTCATCGCCGGACGGCTGGCACCACCGACCCAGATCGGCGGATGCGGCGATTGGAGTGGCCGTGGTGAAACCGATACGTCGCTAAATTTCACATACCGTCCGTCGAACGAAGCGGTGTCATTAGTCCATAGAAGCTTCAATGCGGCGAGATATTCGTCGGTCATCTTGCCCCGTTCGTGAAATGGCATGCCCAGGACCTGAAATTCGCTCTCGGCCCATCCAACGCCGACCCCCACTATCAACCTGCCATCGCTTAACTGGTCGAGTGTAGACGTGAGGTGAGCGAGCAGTGCCGGATGTCGGTATGGAACCACAATAACGGTGAATCCCAGCTTGATCCGCTGAGTCTTCCCGGCCAGCCACGCCATCGTCGTAAATGGCTCGTAATAAGGCGCCGGATAGTCACGCAGCACGTCGGGAGTCAGCGCGATGTGATCGCCGGTGAGAATGAAGTGGAAGCCAACCGCCTCAGCGAACTGTGCCCAGCGCAGCATCAGATCGGGGTCAGTCCCGGGACCAAACTGGGGTAACTTCAAGCCGATTTGCATTAATTGCGCGCTCCTCCAAATGATGCTGCCGGTCGATGTCCTGACCCACCGGTAATCCAGTGGGTGTCGCCCAGGGCCTCGCGGACTCCGCGAGCTTGAGCACAACTCCAGGCACTCTAACTATGTCTGGGACCGTCGCAACATTATCATTGTTGCGGGATGTTCTCCCGCCATATGACCGGCATGCAATTCCGTAGCGGCTCTGAACACATCTACCCGCAATCAGGGCTGCTAACTCCCAGTTGGAGAAACATGACTGACAGCGCCAACAGGTTCAAATTGATCAGATCCGGAGCGCTCGTTGATGGTACCGGCGGTCCGGTAATCGAGCGGGCCGCCATCTTGATCGAAAACGACGTTATCAGGGCCGTGGGTGCGGAGAGAGAAGTTCGCCCTCCCGATGGAGCGGATGTCAGTGAATTCGACTACCCGGGCCAGACCGTGCTGCCCGGACTGGTCGATTGCCACGTTCACCTCATCGGATTTGGTGACGGACGGTCCGGAGACGAACTTGCGCTGTTGCCAGACGAGATACTGACCCTTCAAGCCGCTCGCAACGCCAGAGTCCATCTTGATTCCGGCGTGACGACAGTACGAGACTGCGGCGCCAAAAATCGAACAACCCTGATGCTGAGAGACGCCGTAAACCTCGGCATCGCCACCGGCCCAAGAATGGTGCTGTCAGGGCGACCCCTGGCGATCATAGGCGGCCATCTCAGCTACTTCGGCGTGCAGGCTACCGGCGTAGACGAGTGCCGCGCCGCCGTGCGCCAACTTCTAAAGGAAGGAGTCGACTTCATAAAGATCACCGCAACTGGCGGGAGTACGAGGACGTCGTTCCCGTTTTTGCCTTCGTTCAACGTGGAGGAACTAAAGGCGATATGTGATGAGGCACACTCGCTCGGCAAACATACCGCGGCACATTGCACGTCGTCGCAGGGTATTGCCAACGCAATTGACGCTGGCGTCGACACGATCATCCATGCAATCTTCAACGAACCTGACGGTCGGAGAGTGTTCAAACCTGAGATTGCCGAACGCATTGCAGAGCGCGGTATATATGTAAACCCAACTCTAATGGCTGCGGGGTTCGGCGCAGGGGGGCGGGTCGAACTGCTGGAGGAGAAAAGGGCATCTGACGGCCTTGCGCCTGACGAGCAGGCCTCCCTGGATCGGATGTACCGCACGAGAGATGAGGGAATCGCCGAATATGTTGCGATGAGAGAGGCTGGCGTCACGATGGTGAGCGGTTCCGATTCTGCATGGAGCCACCTCAAGATGGGCAGGTTTCAGGCCGAACTGGAAGCCAATGTCAGTTCTGGAATGACGCCGTCAGAGGCAATAATATCTGGAACCAGCGATGCAGCTAAATCGAGTTGGATCGATGACCAGGTGGGCAGCCTTCAAGTGGGCAAGAAGGCCGATATTCTCGTGGTGGATGGAAATCCGACGACAGACATCAGGGCGCTGTCGAACGTTGTCGATGTCTTCCAGAATGGCAATCTTGTCGAGCGACACAATCTCCCTTAGAACCGTCCGGACCGGCCAGCTTCCAGTCGGCGCGGCGCCCAGGGACCGGTTCCTCGAACACGACCTGCCCCCGGCAACCTGTGCCAGGCAAGAGGCGAGATTTTCGGGACGATGACCTGCGCCCGGTCTTCGCGTCGCCCGGAGGGACAGATTTCCGAATTGCGTGTCAACAATCGCATCCGCAACAGAAGTGGGACCTGGAGATTCTCGACACAATTTGGGTCTGACGAGGTTCCGTGCGGTCGTTTCGATGCCCCCCGACCGACGAGCAATTCCAGTCGCTGGCCCGCATCTGATCACTCTGAGAAGAGGACCTCGCGGTCGTGTGCACAACACACGCCGAAATGCTATAGACTCCCGCCGAGTTTTCCACGCCACGTAATGAACAGGGATGATTCAGATGCGGTTTGCTTTCATTGACGATTTCATACCGGCGGTAGTCGCAGGCGACAGGGTCATCGAGGTCGCAGACCTGCTCGAACCTATCCCACGGCTTCGCCCGCAGGACGTACTGGTGGGACTCGCCGCCCGCTTCGACGAATTCCGCGGTCCGCTTGAGGCCGCGGCACGGGACAGGGAAGGCAGGCCGATGGATTCAGTTCGGTTCAGGCCACCGGTCCCACAGCCCGGCAAAATGGTGTGCATGGCTGGCAACTACATGGAGTCGGGCACAATTCCCGAGGCGCTGGACGTCGACGCGTTTTTGAAGGCGCCTTCCTCGGTCATTGGCAGTGGTGACACCGTCGTACTGCCCGACGCCCCTGCCGAGGTGTTCCACCACGAGGCGGAGTTGGGAGTGGTGATTGGCAAGAGGGCCAGCAAGGTCAGGGCATCCGACGCCCTCGATCATGTCTTCGGGTATCTGAACTTTATGGATGTATCTGCGCGCGGGATAAACCCGAACGGCAACAACAGCTTCTGGTGGCAGAAGTCATGGGACACTTTCGGCCCCATCGGTCCCTGGATCGTGACCACGGACGATGTTCCGGACCCCCAGAAGCTCGATATCAAACTCTGGAGCGACGGCGAACTCAGGCATGACTTCGACACCTCGGATATGGCGCGGCCGATATCGGAAGTAATCGAGTGGGTCTCGAACGAAGTGACGTTGGACCCGGGTGACATCATTGCGACGGGCACCAATCACCGAGGTCTCGGGCCGATGCAGGACGGTGAGACGGTGGAGCTCGAGATCACCGGGCTGGGCCGTTTGTCGGTCAAAGTCAGAGATGACCTGAAACGGACGTGGGTTCGTGAGACCGTTGCCGAACAGGAGGCCAGAGAAGGCACATCTCACTAGCCGTGACGGTTTCGTCAACGATCTATTCGACGACACGTTTTCAAATCTGAGGAAGTGGATATGAAGCTTTCATTATCGACTCGCGTGGTCGAAGCGCCGCGGCAAAAAGAGAAGACCGTCATGGGGCTGAACGACCTGGTTGCGCTGGCTGATGACGCCGGATACAGCGCTGTGTGCATGAGGGCATCGCAGGTCGGAATTCAGCACAACGCAAACGAAATCGCCGCGGCGAAACAGAGTGTGGCGGTCCATGGCATGGCAATTTCGATGGTGACCGGTGATATCGATACGCCGGCCAACAACGACCGGGCGCAAATGGCCCTCCAGAACATCACCCCGTTTCTTGACCTTGCGGCGAATTTGGGATCCGACCTTATCCGGATCGGTATGAAGGCAGATACCGATATTCCATGGGCGCGACGAGCAGCTGACGAGGCGGCTGAGCGCGGCATCAGACTGGCCCACCAGAGTCATACATGCACTTTGTTCGAGACGATCGAGAAGTCAGTTGACGTGCTGAAGGAAATAGACCGGGATAACTTCGGAATTATTTTTGAACCGGGAAATCTTCTGGTCTGTGGCCAGGACTACGGAGCGTCGGCGCTGAACGCGTTCAAGCCTTGGCTCATGAACGTGTACCTGCAGAACATGCGTCCGTGGGAAAATGGTGAGCAGACGATCGAGACATGGATCAACGGCCCGGTCAGGTTTGACCTTGTGCCGTTTGGCGATCCCGATGGCATCGACTTCGCTCCGATCATGGACGCCCTGGGCGACATTGGTTATGGGGGATATGTGACCGTTCACCACAATGTTGCCGATGGAATGGAGATCGCGGACGGCGTCCGCAATTTCGCGAGCTACTTGAGATCGGTCGGTGATTTCGAATAATCGGCAACGCTGGCCCGAAATGCAACGCGGCCCGATTATGAGTGCTCCGTCATCCGTCAACTCTGCGTCGTTTCCCCCAGATGTTGCGAGAACCGGCGGGAAGGGTGCATTGCCCTTCGCCGTACTTATCGTACTGGCCGGTGTTGTGCGGCCAAGTGACTTCATCTGCAATCGACCCTCTATTTGTAGTTCCCACAGACGTTGTTTACAGTCTTGAGATGAACTCCATTAATGCCGTCATTCTCCCGAAAGAGATTATGTTCGCGAACACGACCAAAGTGAATCACTGTCATTGCGAGGAGTTCGACGACGTGGCAATCGGTGTCCAAGTCAGGATGACATACCGAGCCGGCCAGCACTGCTCTTGCCGGAGACGAAGATGTCCGTATCGCGTTGTCGAGGATTGCCACGTCGTCGAACTCCTCGCAATGACAGAGGGACGCGCTGCTGCCACTCG
>JADFLG010000194.1 GCA_022564545.1 Chloroflexota bacterium
CCGATTTCATCGGGGCGGTTGTTACGCGTTCGAGCGGGGACGTCTGTTCCCACACCGCCCACTGCATTTGTTCCATCCACTTCAGCCGGGAAGTCGCTCATGGCGGCGGGGCCAGTGTGTTCTGATGAACGGTCTGACCCACCCCCTGGCCCTTCGTTAGCTTCGGGCGTGCGAGGCGCACATGTCGCCGCGCATCTACCCTCCCTCCGGCTCCCTCCTGGCGGAGGGAGAGATCAGGTCTTGGAAGCGGCAGGTTGGGGTGTTGAACGCTGAGATTTTACTTTCTTGTATTGCGTCCTTTGCTGGTGGAAAGCCCTGTACAGGGTTCCGGCAGGGGACGTGGTATTGCCGTTCAGCAGCAGCCTGACCCTGCGCGAGGTCATGCAGCCCTCGATCACTCCTTGAACGTTCAAGCTAACCGGTCGAGAGTTTTGTTGCCAGTTGTCAGTTTCCGATGAAGTGACGGGAATGGTCAAGAGGCGAATGGCAGTTTTCCCGCGGCACGTTCACTGAGGTCGAGCGAGTGGTGTGCACAGAACCTGGATCGCGATTGTTCGACCGGGGAAGACACGGGTGGCACAGGGTCGTCACTACCGCCAGGTCGTCACGTCGTCGACCGGGGCTCGCTTTGCTTCGGGTTTCTCGGCTGGGTAACCGATGTACAGCGCACCCACCGTTTGCCAGTCTGGCTCGGCACCGATCGTTGATCTGACATCTGCCAGGCATGGCTTGCCAGTGGACCAGCCAACGCCGATTCCAATCGAGTGGGCTGCAAGCAGCAGGTTCTGAACGGCGCACGCCGTGGCCGCGTAGTTTTCCCGTGTGACCTCTTCGTTCGGGCCTTCAAGCGCGTAGACATACATGAATGCCGGGGCGTCGAGGATTTCTCGCTTCGCGGCCTCTGAACTGTCGATGCGCCGTTTCTGGTTCGGGTTCTTGATATTGTCGTAGGTCCAGTCGTGGACGATTTGTGCGACCTGTTTTCTCAGCTCGCCGTCTTTTGCCAGCACGATGAAGCGCCACGGTTCGGTGTGCCTGTGATTCGGCGCCCAGGTGGCCGCTTCGATAATCGTTTTCAGATCGTCGACAGTGACCGGCTTGTCGGTAAATTCTCGGACGTTGCGTCTCGTCCGAATCGCTTCCAGCACCAAGTCGACACCCCGCTGGTTTTACCCGGTCATGAGATCGGCCGGTTTGTAATTTGAAAAATGGGTACGACCGATTTTACCGGGGGCGTGGGCCGAGGGTTGCTGGCGGGGCAGGTCCGGGGTCACTCGCATCCCAGAATCAGGTCGATTTCAGGCTTCTCACAACATCGTACTGATAGGGCAGATCGATGGGGTTTTCGGCTCGTGCGAGATAGTGCCGGTGCATCGGGGCGTAGGCTGCATACGCGTCACGCAACGCTGGAATCGCGTCGTCCGAGAAGTCGACCCTGATATCGATCGGGAAGGGTTCGCCCGGCGCGGCGAGCATCAAGCAGGCGGACCGCTCTGCCAGGTGTGTGCCGCCTATCTCTTTCTGCCCCCCGGCCCCTTTTCCGCCTTCGAGCGCTGAGATCAATTGCTCGGCCAGCGACCTGCCCTGGCTACCGGCCTCGAACCCGGCAACCATCGCTTCGAGGACGTTTTCGCCAGCCAGAAAATTGCCGACGGCGACGCAGTTCTCGCCACTGACGTATCCGCTGAACGGTTTCGTGTTCGCACCCGAGTGGACCAGCGCGTCGCCATCGGGCGTGAGCAACGCCACCTGCCGGAACTCAGGGTACGAGTCGCTTGCTACGGACCGCTCAAGCGCGCTCACCGGGTCGATGCCACCTTTTAGCAGTTCCATCAGTTCTTCGCCGATCGCGGGGTTTCCCGATACCTGCGAGGCTGCAACTCCTACGCCGGGCAGGATTTGCGGGCATGTCGCACCAACGGCGAGGGAGTAGGTGGCGATTCCGATTCCGAGTTCGCCGTTCGACGGGTCACGCCCAAGTATTGTGAAAGTCATGGCGCTATTTTAGGTTCGGGTGTTTGGATTGGGTGGCTCAGGTCTGCTTCCGGTAATTCGCTCGATACGGATCGCACCCGCCCGCGCCGGCTAGAAGGCCGGGCCCGACGACAAAGGCTCGTTGACCATGCGCAGTGAATCCCGGGCCAACGCCGCTGACAACTCACGTATCTCGGCCATCACAGCGCGCAAATGATCCCAAGAGCGTGCATCGTTGATCGCCGATAGGGTTGCGTCGCGTAAGGGTTGCGTCGCGTAAGGGTTGCGTCGCGTAATTGTAAGGGATCCGATACCGCGAATGGCGCTACCAGCGAA
>JADFLG010000195.1 GCA_022564545.1 Chloroflexota bacterium
TGGCGAGCGGGTTGCTCTTGGCTGGCGCCACTGCATGCGGGAGCGACAACTCCGGTTCGAGTGAGCAACCGCTGGCAGCGACTCTACCACCTGCAAGCGCGCCACCGGCGGCGTTGGTTGACGATGATGCGGCACCGCTCCCCACGTCCACTCCACGACCAGTTTTTGCGATGCCTCAGCGGGTGCTTGCAACCGTCGAGCCGGCAGACGGGTTTGAACTGCTCGCGCTCGAGATAAGTCCGGCAGTGGGCACGTCGTTCGAAAAACTGCTTTCGATGCTGCCCGACAACAGGACGACGCGCCAATTTACCCGTATGGACGACGTGGTTGGTGTGATCGATGGCCTGGGGTTCGACCGTCTGTCGCCCGACGCAACAGCAGAAGAGCGCAGACAATTTATTGAAGAATTCGCACTGAGTCGCCCCAGTCTCGGGCTTATCCCCCGCCCGGACTGGCCGGCAGGAATGTGGGACTATCGAAGCAGGATCGATACCTATCCGGACATCGGATTCGACCTGGCAAGCGTTGGGGCGTTCGCCAGTTCCAGCAACAAATCAAAAAAAATCGAAGGGGTCGAACCAGCCGATTACAACGTCGCTATCGGGGATTACGACCCGAGCAGAACCGCTGCCGCTTTGGCCGCATGCGAGTGCGAACAACCCAGGATTCTTGAGCACAACGGAACCGAATACTACCTGTGGGGCCCGGGTGATCGGACGGGCCATGTCGGGGACCGCCTGAAGCGGCCGTTTTACGACCATATCGGACGAGGTCCCTATCTGTTGATCAGAGACGGCGAGGCGTATCACACAATCGATCCCGGAGTGGCTGAAGAGTTCATCGGCGTTATTCAGGGAACGGCCCCGTCTCTGGCCGACAACGACAGCTACTTGCAGGCTGTACGGTGGGTTGCTGCCACCGGATTGGTCAGCTTCATGATCATTAAGAACCAGGGATTCAAGATCGAGGACGTTGTTCCGTCCGGCGACGGCTCTCTCAGCGTGGTTGTGACGGACGGCAAGACCGGCGAAGCAATTCTTCAGGCTCCGCCGAGCGCGATCGAAACTGACATCCTCGCGGAAGAACTTCTGCTGCCATTCGAACTCGCTGTCTTCGGGTTCGGTTGGGACGGCAAGAGGTCATACACGGCAATAGCCTTCGTTCACGAAGACGGCGCGTCGGCCATGGAGAACAGATCACGGCTGCTGAAGCGTCTCAACAGCGTGCTCACCTATCGGAGTGGCAACGACGAGCCCGAGTCATGGGCACGGCGGCTGGATACGGTCGAAATAAAAGTTGCCAACGAAATTCTCATCCTCCGCGTCTACTACTCGAATCCAGCTCATACCGGTTCGCTGGGGGCTTCGAACACGTTGCTGGTGCACGAGTAGGTTGAGGATTTACCGTTGATATTTTCGCGAAAAAACAACTACAGATTGCTGATGGGCGGGTTGTTTTTGTTTGTTGTGGTCGCCTGCGAAAGTATCGGTGTAGATTCGACCCGGCAATTTCGACCAGCGACCCAATTATCGGATTCGATCGACGAAATCGAGATCCCAACGAGCATTCCCCCATCGCCTCGTAAACCAACTATTGATAATTCGGGAAGTTGGGGCGCTGACGATTTTGAAGTTGGTTCGACCCCACCGATCGTCATCATGACCGGACCCGAACATTGCGGATGGGAGAACGCGACTTTTTTGTTTCTATCTGTGCCCGTTGGCACTGTGGCGAGTTCAGCAGCCGACAGGATTCAGTTCATCAAGGACCCGCTTGGGACGATGTCTTCGTTTGCGGAGCGATTCGGGGGCGAATTTGAAGCCGATGCTGAACTGCCTGCCGATGCCGAGTTTTCAGGTTACGTGAACAAAGGTGTTGAACTCTGGATCAGCGAAACGGTATTCGACACGGGAATATTCATGGTCGATGGTGAACACATAGAGAAGTGGCCTCGTGTCGAGCCGCAATTATGGTGCGATTGATCGGTTTGCCGGACACTATGGGTTCGTTACCGGCAATCCGGTAGAGAGAGGGATGAAGCGAGAGGGTGAACTGCGCAGTAGTTCGAGGAAGATTCGATGAACCTTTTTCGGAAATACCTGGCGATGTCAGTTGTACTTGGACTGGTACTGGCAGCGCCTGGAGCATGCACTTCCGATGAGGTGGCCGCAGAGCCGACATCGAAAGCGCCTGTCGGGCCGGGCGGCACGCCTGTCACGACCGGCCAGGGCTCAACTTCGTCATCCAGGGCTGTTGAACCAGATGGCGGTCCCATCACACCCGACTGGACGATCCGGGAATGG
>JADFLG010000114.1 GCA_022564545.1 Chloroflexota bacterium
ACACCCAGGTAAATCACACATTTTTGGCCATTAAGCCCAGAATGACGGGAGCGCGACACGGTCACCCGACCCCTGCGCGGGGGTCGGGAAGATGAGCGGCAGTACCGAGTTCGACTGAACCTGTTACAGCCCGTAGCCTTCAGCGACGGCCGCGAGCACATCGTCGGCGCCGGTCAGGACTTCCTGCTCAAGGCCCCTGCTGTAGGGCCACGGAACGTCTATCGAGCCGACACGCATCACCGGGCCGTCGAGCCATTCTGAAGCCCGCTGCTGCAGTTCGGCCGCCACTTCGGCCATGATCCCGCCTGTTCGGCGAGCGGTATCGACGACCACGACCCGGTTGGTCTTCTGAACCGAGTTGACGATGGTGTCCAGGTCGAGCGGGTTGAGCGATCGCAGGTCGATCACCTCGGCAGAAACGCCCCGCTCCGACAGTCTGTCGGCGGCGGCGTCCACCGGTCGCATCCCGTACCCGTACGAAACGAGGGTGATATCGCTCCCGGTGCGGGCTATAACGGCCTTCCCGATCTCTATTTCGAAATACTCGTCGGGCACTTCAGATTTAGCTCCGTACAGCAGCGCGGGCTCGGCAAAGAACACGGGGTTTTCGTCTTTGATCGCCGACCGTATCAGCCCCAGTGCGTCGTATGAGTTCGACGGGCAGACGACTTTCATTCCGGGGACCTCCGCAAGCCACGTCTCCAGGCTGTGCGAATGGGTGGCCCCAAGCTGGACGCCTGCACCAGTTGGCGCTCGAATGACCATCGGGACGCTGATCTGTCCCCCCGACATGTAGCGCAGGTTCGAGGCCATGTTGACGATCTGGTCGAAGGCCACGAGTGAGAACGAAATCGACATCAGTTCGATAATGGGTCGGAGGCCACCGGCGGCGGCCCCGATGCCAGCACCGATAAATGCCTGTTCTGAAATTGGAGTGTCTTTGATCCGCTCGGGACCAAACTTTTTGAGAAAACCGTCGGTTACGGCATAGGCACCGCCGTATGCCCCGATATCTTCACCCATCATGAATACGCGCGGGTCGTTCTCGAGCGCTTCCTCGAGACCCCGTTTAAGTGCTTCTCTGAAAACGATTTCAGGCATGCGTGTCAGGCCAGTACATCGTCGAAAATCTCGCCAGGGTCGGGATCGGGGCTTTCCTCGGCGAACTTCACAGCGTTCGCCACGGCCGCAGTAGCTTCGGCCTTGACCTGGTCGATCTGATCTCTGGAAGCCAGTCCCATCTTGATCAGTTTTGCGGGAAACGTAACAACCGGGTCACGCTCCTCCCACTCTTCGACCTCTTCCCGGCCACGGTACTTCTGACCATCTGCGTAGGAGTGACCGACGAACCGGAACGTCTTGGCCTCGATGAACTGGGGTCCGCCGCCCCCACGGATATTCTGCACCGCGAGTTCGGTCGCCTCCCTCACTGCCAGTACGTCCATGCCATCGACTTCTACGGCCGGGATGCCGTACGTCGCCAGCCCCGGGTAGAAGTCGTTTCCACCGGCGCGTACGCGATCAATGGCCGAGCCCATGCCGTATCCGTTATTTTCGAGAAAGAACAGGATCGGCAGCTTCCAGACTCCTGCGAGGTTCAGGGTTTCGTGGTAGACGCCCTGGTTGGTTGAACCATCGCCGAAGAAACAGATCGTGATGCTGTCGGTTTTCTTGTACTGCTGGGCGAGCGCAAGTCCCGCTGCAAGGGGCAGCTGGGCGGCGACGATGGCATGGCCGCCCATGAAGCGCCTGGCGACATCGAACAGGTGCATCGAGCCGCCCTTGCCCTTCGAGAGTCCGGTCGAACGGCCGAACAACTCTGCCATGGTGCGGTTGATGTCCAGTCCCCTGGCAATGGCGTGGCCGTGGTCCCGGTAATGGCTGACGATGTAATCATCGTCTCGAAGGGTGGATATTGCTCCGACGCCGGTGGCTTCCTGACCGATGTAGAGGTGCAGGAACCCGCGAATAAAGCCCTTTGAATAGTTTTCGCCGCACGATAGTTCGAACTGGCGAATGAGGAACATCTGCCTGAAAAGCTCCAGGTGGTCGGTCCTGGCTCTCGCGTCACTATCGCCTGGGCTGGCGGCATCTGGCCCGGCGGCATCGCCCTTGCCGTTCTTACGGGACTTCGCGGATTTTGGCGGGGATTTTTCTCTGGGTTTGGTTCGACTTGCCATAAAGTATTGAATGCGTGCAGACGAGATCAGGGACGAGCAAACGTGTTGGGGGGCAACAGAATAGTAACTAAGGTGATACCACCTCGTCCTTCTCCCTGGCGCCCGGGCAATGCCCACGCCACGAACGAAGCTTCAACACACTCATTCTACCGGAAATTGCCCGGCCCTCCAGTCGTGAACTCAGTGTGAAGTTGCCAGGTTCGCTGCGTGCAACACGTTCACAAGCAGCATGGCAATCGTCACGGGCCCCACGCCGCCCGGAACCGGGGATATTGCCGAGGCGACCTCTGACACACGATCGAATTCGACATCTCCGGTCAAGCGGTATCCATGCTTCCGCGTCGGGTCGTCAACACGCGATATTCCAACATCTATGACGACAGCACCGGCGTTCACCATGTCGGCTGTGATCGTGCCGGGCATGCCTGCCGCCACGATCAAGACGTCGGCGCGCCGGGTTTCGGCAGCGATGTCCTTTGTGCCGGTGTGGCAGACGGTGACCGTCGAGTTGGCCCCCGGTCCCTTCTGGAGCAGCAAGAGAGCGAGCGGCATGCCGACTAATTTGCTGCGCCCGACGATCACGACCCGCGCACCCTTCATTTCGACATTCTCTTCGATGAGCATCCGCTGGACTCCAAGCGGGGTGGCGGGGGCAAACCGGGGCTTGCCGAGCACGAGAAGGCCTGCGTTTTCGGGATGAAGGCCATCGACATCTTTCATGGGATCGATGGCGTGGATCACCCCGGCTTCGTCGAGGTGCTCCGGGAGCGGCAACTGCACCAGAATCCCATGGACCTTCGGATCATTGTTCAGGTCTTCAACAATTCCGATGAGTTCTTCTTGCGTGATCGAGGCGTCCCGCCGGATGGTGTCGGTGTTGATCCCGACCTTCTCGCATGCCCGCTCCTTGCCCCTTACGTAGGAGTGGGAAGCCGGATCATCGCCGATCAATACGGCGGTCAGCCCGGGTACGCCGCCGTTTAGTTTCCGGTATTCCTCTACTCCCGCGGCCACCTCCTGGTGGACCTTCGAGGCCACTTCTCTGCCATTGATGATTCTTGCTGTCAATCTGGCGGGTCCTTTGCGTGGGACTGGGCGGCACTGAAGTGTCGAACCGTGTCGGAAACGAGAATGAATCGTAACCGAGAAATCTCATTACAAGTATTATTCCGAGCAATGTCCAGATACCGATCACTAACTAACGATCGCAAAACAGGTTGACAGGCGAAGGTGTCAGATTGAGGGGCATGTACGGTTAATTCCTTCATCCCGGGGGGACGGGGCTTTAGAAAGATTTACCGATTGGACACAGTTCGCAGATCGCTAGCGGAGGCGGCCGTCGCATGATCTACACAGGGATCGATTTGATCGAGATTCCCCGGATTGCCGGCGTTTTGGAACGCTATCCCAGACGCTTCCTTGAAAAGGTCTTCACTCCCGGGGAACAGCGGTATGCGCGTGGTCGACCGCACCAGTTGGCCAGTCGTTTTGCCGCCAAGGAAGCCGTGATGAAGCTGCTTGGCACTGGCGTGCGCGGCGTGCCGTGGAAGTCGATCGAAGTGACCCGCAAACGTGGTGGTCCGCCCGAGATCGTCCTGCATGGGTCGGCGAGGGAACGTGCCGACAGGATGGGCATCACTCGCATTGCCATTAGCCTTTCGCACTCTCGCGACATGGCGGTTGCATCGGCAGTCGGGGAAGCCAGAGACGACGCGTGGAAGCCATGAAACTTGTAACTGCAGCCCAAATGCGGTCGATTGAGCAGGCGTGCGTCGAGGCAGGCGTTTCGCTCGACGAGCTGATGGAAAACGCCGGCCTGGCCGTTGCAGAGTACATACGCGACGGCTCCGCCTCCCCCGGCAGATCTGGCATAACGGGCAAGATTTACGGCAAACGAATCGTGATTCTTATTGGCCCCGGAAATAACGGTGCCGACGGCTTCGTTGCAGGCCGGCATCTCGCCAGGTGGGGTGCGGTGGTCACGGCTGTACTGTGCGTCAAACGAAAATCACCAGATCCGAAGCGTGAACTTGCAGAGCAGGCCGGAGTTTCGATATTCGATGGCATTTCGGAATCGGGCAACGAGTCGCTAAGTGAGAAGCTTGCGACCGCGGACATCGTCGTTGACGCCGTACTGGGCACCGGTGCTTCCCGACCTATTTCCGAACCTCTTTCTTCGTTGCTTATTACCGTTGTCGAATCCGATGTTCCAGTAGTTGCGCTCGATCTGCCGACTGGCCTGAACTCAGACACGGGTGAATTCGATATTGCGGGGCTCCCTGCCGACCTGACCCTGTTACTGGGGTATCCCAAGCTGGGTCCTGCGGTCGAGGCGGGTTCAGCGCCGACGGGCGAGACCGTGGTCCTCGACATCGGGATACCGTTCGGACTCGACTCCCATGTCAAAGCGGAACTACTGACAGACGACCTGGCCGTTTCGTTGCAGCCAGAACGCCCTCCCGATGGCCACAAAGGCACGTTCGGTTCAACCCTGATTATCGGGGGATCGCAGGGGTTCCCCGGCGCCGTGACGCTGACAACCGATGCAGCAACACGTTCAGGCGTCGGTTTGACGTTTGTCGCCACTCCAGAACCGGTGTATCGACTCGTCGCAGGCGACGTGCCGGAGGCCATTTATCGGGGGCTGCCCGTATCTGCGAACGGCGAGGTCGAACCGTCGGCGGCGGCTCGTACAGCGCTCGAACTCGCAGCGCGAGCCGACTCTGTTGTCATCGGTCCCGGTCTCGGACAAACCCCGGCCACATCCGAGTTCCTATCGATATTGCTGTCGCAAATTGACGACGAACTACCGCTCGTCCTCGATGCAGACGCATTGAACATCCTCTCGCACACTCACAAATGGTGGGAGCGGCTCGAGAACCGGGCGGCCCTCACGCCGCACCCGGGCGAAATGGGCCGTCTCATGGGTATCTCCACCGCGGAAGTCCAGCAGGACCGTGCAGCGGTCGTTCTCGAAGCTGCCAGAAAATTCAACAGGGTCGTCGTGCTCAAAGGCGCTGCCACCCTGATAGCCGCGCCAGACGGACGGCTGAGAGTCTCTGAATGGGTTAATTCCGGACTGGCCAAAGGCGGCAGCGGCGACGTGCTGGCGGGTCTGCTCGGCGGTCTGCTTGCGCAACAGCCAGATAACGTGTTCGACATGGCGTCACTGGCTGTGTTTGTTCATGGCTACGCCGCGGAAGCCGCGCGTGTAGAGCTTGGCGAGACGGGAATGCGCGCCACCGACGTTTCAGACCGCCTGGGTTATTTCTATCGCGATCGGACGTAATCGGACGTCTGGCACCGGGCGTGCGAGTGACGATCTATGGGATACACGGAAAACGATACAGGGGCTTTCGTTACCGTGTGCGGCCTCCATCGTAGCGAGAACGATTTGAGATGAACCCCGTTTCCGTGTTGGCTACACGGGAACGGGGTGCGGCCGTGGATGTCGTTGCGAAGAGCAAAGCGACCCGTTCGACTCTGCGTAGAGAATGTATGGGTTTTCGCAGCGAGGGCACCGGGGCGATTAACCAGTCCCGAGCCGCCTGCCCGCCCACCCGCAGCCGTGTAGAAATACTCGGTAACGCATTGGCCGCTCATATAATTGGGAAACAGTGTCCACACTTCTTGCCGTCGATATCGGCAATACGAACATAACCATCGGTGCGTTCGACGACGAGGAATTGACCGCTACCTGGCGGCTGGCCACACGCGAAACCCGCACGGTGGACGAGCATGTGTGGGCGCTTCAGGGCGTCCTGCGCTCGAAAGGCGTCGAGCCCGACTCGTTCGACGCCATCGTCGTCTGCTCCGTCGTCCCTCCCCTGACAGACGATTTCACCTCAGCGCTGACTGCGTTGACGAGCCTCACGCCGCTGGTGATCGGGCCAGGTGCCCGGACGGGCATCCGGATTCACTACGACCGGACCCAGGACGTCGGCACCGACCGGATCGTCGACGCCGTCGCTGCACACCGGCTCTACGGCGGTCCGCTTGTGGTAGTCGACATAGGCACAGCCACCGTTTTCGACGCCGTTACTGCCGATGGCGATTACATCGGCGGTGCAATTGCGCCGGGACTGCAGATTGCCGCAGATGCAATGTTCCGGAACACGTCCCAACTCCGGCGGGTCGAGATGATCGCACCCGATCGAGTTATAGGTCGCAGTACCGTGGCTGCTATGCAATCGGGCTTCGTTTTCGGATTTGCCGATTTGATCGAAGGCATGATCGCCCGGTTCAAGGCGGAACTGAACCCCGAAGCCCCCGGCCAGGTGACCGTCGTTGCCACGGGTGGATTTGCCAGTCTGATGGCCGAACAGGTCGATTCGTTCGATCATGTGAACCCCGACCTCACGCTGATCGGCCTTCGGTTAGTACACGAGATGAACAACGCCTAGACTGGTTATCGCCCATGTCGCCTTCGACCAGCGAAATCGAATCAATCCAACCGGTGTCACGTCTGCCGCTCGACGGCAAGACGGTGGTGCTGGGCGTGACCGGCTCCATTGCCGCGTACAAAGCTGCCGACCTTGCGAGCAAGCTGGTGCAGGCCGGGGCCAGCGTCGACGTGATCATGACGACTGCGGCGACCGAGTTCGTGGGCGTATCGACGTTCGAAGCGTTGACGCACCGGCCCGTCACGACCGGGCTCTGGCAGGCACATACAGAATTGAGCATCGACCACGTGGCGCTCGCACTGCGCGCCGACTGCGTGTTGATCGCACCGGCGACGGCGAACACAGTGGCGAAACTGGCCCTGGGCATCGCTGACGACCCGCTGACCGCCACGGTGCTGGCGACCGGGGCGCCTGTGATAGTCGCACCGGCTATGGATGCAGATATGTTCGCCAGCGCTGCGACACAGCGAAACATTGAGGTGCTAACCGGCGACGGTGTTCTGGTTGCGGGGCCCGTCAGCGGTCGGCTGGCCTCAGGGCTGATCGGCAAAGGCCGGCTTGTCGACAACGAAGTCCTGGTCGGACTGGTGCGACAGGCTGTTGGACGGCACGGAGACTACGAAGGGCGCCGTGTGATTGTGTCGGCCGGGGGGACTCGCCAGCCGATCGATCCGATCAGGTTCATTTCAAACCGTTCGACGGGCAAGATGGGCTACGCGATCGCCGAGGCAGCGCGCGACCGCGGGGCCGACGTACTGCTCGTGACCGCGGCCGGACTTTCAGACCCTGCCGGAATCGAAGTGGTGAAGGCATCGACCGTCGACGAGATGAGGGATGCGATCGTTCCATCGTCGTCCGACGCCGACCTTCTGGTTATGGCCGCCGCGATTTCCGACTTCACACCTGCCCGGGTCTCCGACCAGAAGATCAAAAAGCAAGATTCTAAAAAAATGTCTCTGGAACTCACCCGGGTGGAGGATTTCATGCCACTCGCACACGGCCGGCGCCTGGTGAAAGTTGCGTTTGCAGCCGAGACGAGCAATGTGGAAGCGAACGCCAGGGCAAAAGTTGCGCCGAAGGGGGCAGCGTTCGTAGTGGCAAACGACGTCAGTGAACCGGGCAGCGGGTTCGGGACCGACACCAACAGGGTGACTTTTGTCGATGCAGACGGTGGCGCAGAGGTGTTGCCGCTGATGGGCAAACTGGATGTCGGGCATGCGATCCTGGACCGGGCGCTGCCATTACTTGCAGAACGCTGATTTCAGCACCTCGTTCCGGTTCTGGCAACAGATTGCGTTCGGCCAGCTAAACTCTGTGTTTGAACGTAGAATGTCCACATTCACTTCGGCGATACTGGCAAATCGTCGGCGATACTGGCGACGCGGCACTGAAATTCACAGGCATTGATCGAGGGCACACAGATGAGGCTGTACTGGAGACAGAAGAAAAAAGGAATTGACCTGATCGTAGAGAACGATGCAGGCGATACCTTTTCTGTTGGCGGTGTCCGCGACACGAAGCGTGGAATCGAAGCTCTCGCGAAGACCACCGGCTACGAGCCCGGTCGTGCCGTCAAGGGCCTGGGATCAATCGAGGAAGGTCGAGTGTTCGTTGAACAGTTCGAGCCATGGCGGGAATTCTTCCCCGGCGACCCACTTTCGGTCGAGCCCGACATCATCCCCCTCGAACAGTAATCGCGCGCCGGTAATTCAGGCCGCAGCAGTCCCTAATCATGAAAACGATCGACCAATCGGTCCTGGATACGCTCGCCGAATATGATTCCGCCACAGTCCAGAACGCAGGGATTCTCGTGCGCGGCTATGTGCATCAGGACGAGGACTACACCGACCCGAGCTTGCGTGAATACGTTTCTCCGGGCGCAAGACCGGCGGTCGGGTACGCGCTGACTTCGACATGGACCCCGCTGAACGAACCGCCAGATAAAGCCAACGGCAAGGCTCGCGGGGACCGCATCGAGTATTTCGATTCGATTGCCCGGGCGAACGTGCCGGTAATCGTAGTTCAGCAGGATATCGAACACCCGGCGCGGCGCGGTGCCATTATCGGCGATGGCATGGCCTACCAGATGAAAGCTCTTGGGGCCGTAGGCGCCCTTGTCGATGGCAACGCACGAGATGTCCCGGGAATAAACCAGGCAAGCCTGCCACTGTGGGCCACCGGCCGGGTGCCCGGGCACGGTCCGTTCAACATGATCGACCACGATATTCCCGTTACAGTCGCCAGCCTGAAAATCAACCCCGGCGACATTCTTGTATGCGACGCCGACGGAGCCACCCGCGTACCGGTCGATCAAGCCGCAGACATCGCCAGGATGTGCGCAGAAGTCCGCGCAAAAGAAGGCGCGTCGCACCGCTTCTTCTCCGCTCCCGGTTTCACCCCGGACCAGTGGGAAGAGTGGAAGGCGAAGAGCTAAGAACAGTCCCCTCTCCATATCAGGGAGAGGGTTAGGGTGG
>JADFLG010000115.1 GCA_022564545.1 Chloroflexota bacterium
TCAAGCAATGCGAACTCGCCGTCCGCCAGTGCAGAAGCCACCCGGACCGGCGTTTTTCCCGCGGGACCGGCGGCGTCCTGAACTGCAAGACCCAGCAGCTCCGACAGGCGGGCCCGGACCTGCGACAGCCTCATCTCCTCTACGACCTGCCCGCCGGGCCGACCAAGGTGCGAGCAGACGACAACTTTCGCACCCCCGTCTCTAAGAAGGCTCAACGTGGGCAGCGTCGCTCGAATCCGGGAATCGTCGTTGATGATGCCGTTTCGCATCGGGACGTTGAAATCGACTCTCACCAGAACGGTCTTTCCCGTTACGTCGGTATCCCTGATAGATCGCTTTCTCAAACTGGTGGCCTGCGTGATTCTCTCAGGCTCAGGCCGAACTTACGATCAGCCTGGCAGCCTCGGCGAGGGTGGTCTTGTGCCGGGTCGGAAACCCTGTCGGCTCCAGCGCCGAAATCGCTTCCTCGGTTAACGCCGCTACATGATTTTCTGCGAACGACTTGCTTCCAGTCTCGTCAAGAATCGACGTAATCTCATCGATATCTGCCGGGTCAAGCACCCGTTTCATGAAAATCTCACCGAGACGGCGCCGGGTCGTCGGGGTCCCGTTTTCAATAGCGTGGGCAGTTGCCAGCGACTTCTTCTTTGACTGAAGTCTGCCCCGCTGCACGTCGTCCCGTTCCGAATCGGAGTCGGGCCAGAGCGCTTTCAGGTCGATGTTGAGGCTCCTGGCAGTGCCGGTTGCGGTGCCGTAGCGGGTCAGCGCATCAAGTACGGAACTATCTGCTGCCGCTGCTATCCCGCCCAGTCTCGCCGTGGCTCCGAACAGCGCACCGTGCTTGCGTGCGACGCTGAAAATTTCTTCGACGCCCACGTTTGCCCTTTCCTGGAACGAGATGTCGAGGTATTCGCCCTCGCACACCTTAAGCGTGGCGTTGTCGAGCGTCTCGATCGCCATGGAGATTTGCCGGGGATCGGACGCTGGTCCATCGGCGTTTCTCTGCTCAAAGATCGAAATTCGCGCCATTGCATGGATCCCGTCACCGGCGTTTATCGCCTGGGCCGGACCCCATGACCACCAGATCGTCGGACGATGGTTTCGTTCGGTATTGGCGTTCTGGACGTCTTCGTGTACCAGCATGAAGTTGTGCACAAGCTCCGCCGCGATGGCATAGGGCATGGCGGATGCGTTGTCGCCGCCAGCTGCTTTCGACGCTGCGAGCACCAGGTGCCCGTGGGACCTGTCCTGGAGCGCCGACCGCTCCGGCTCACCGTTCTGGTCCATCCAGCCGAGGTGGTAGGCCATCATTTTGTACAGGGGCAGTTCGCGAGAATCTATGAACGATTGCAGGGCCGATTCAAACTGGTCCGCATCGTCAACTGTAAGACCGGGGAGTATTCCGGTTGATGGCAATCGAGTTCTCCGATGGATTTTCAGGCGCGCCTTTGGCCTGCGAATATCGAGCGAAACAAGAGTAACCGAGCCCGACTATCCAACGACGATGTCGCCGACGATTTTCCGTATCGATTCGATATCGATCGCCCCTGCCCTGAGCAGTTTTATCCTGTCGTAGGCGCGAGTTGTGCCACTGGCGCCGTTGGCGTCGTCAGACAGGCCAACCACTGTGCTGGAGAGAGTGTTGTTGCCGCAGGGAGCATCGATGCACACGGCGATTTTGGCTCCGAACTGTTGTTTGACGACCTTTGCATCTTTGGTCGGTGGCTGTCCGGTGATGTTGCAGCTCGTCCCGGTCAGCGGGGTGTTCGCCAGGGCGATCAGCTTCCGGGCCAGGTCGTGATCCGGAACCCTCAGTCCAACAGTCCCCGTTCCCGCGGAAACCGCACCGGGCACAATATCAGAGGCCGGCAGCACGATGGTCAGTGCTCCGGGCCAGAACTCGTCGGCCAGGTCGCGCAGCGGGCCCGGGAAGTCACTGACAAGCTGCCCGGCCATCTCGGCGTCCCTGATAAGCACCGGGACTGGCGTGCCGGGGTTGCGCCCCTTTACCTGAAAAACACGCTCGACAGCCGCCGGGTTCATCGCATCTGCGCCCAGGGCGAAAAAAGTATCGGTCGGGAATGCGACAAGCCTGCCGTTTCCGATTGCTTCGGCGGCGCGGTCAAGTTCTGCGGCCGCGTCTCCGGGGGGAGTCTGCATCAAAATATCTTAGCGTGCTGCCTGTGTTTTGACCCATGATCTGGCGGGCGCGCAAGGCTGACGCCAGAATTTCGCCGTCGCTACCGCCCAGTTTGTGTCTGACCAATTCGACCGATTCCTGAATTGACCGGTGACGGGCTCGACGGGGAGGGGTAAATTTGGTTGGTCAGACTTACCAAACAGCCCGGAGCACCGTTGATACGCGGGGTCGGGGGAGCACATGACCGAACACCCAACAGACGAGACGTCCCGACGTGTATCGACATCGGATGACATTGAGGTCGGGACCTATCTTGAAATAGCGCAGGCCGACCGCGCTACCGGGGCCAACCCGCCCGTCGACATCAGGTGGAAAACGATAGTGATCGTCGACTTTGGGTCGCAGTACTCACGCTTGATTGCGCGCAGGGTCCGTGAGTCCAACACCTACTGCGAAATTATTCCGCACGACGCCGGCAACGAGATCCTCCATGAGCAGGACGTTATCGGCGTGATTCTTTCCGGCGGCCCGAACAGTGTCTACGAGGAAGGGGCGCCAATGGCGCCGGCCTGGGTGTTCGACGCCGGCGTACCTGTCCTGGGCATCTGTTACGGCATGCAGCTAATTGCCCATCAACTGGGCGGGAAGGTCGAGCCGGGCACCGAGCACGAATACGGCCACGCAGTGATTCATAAGGACGGTCGGGACAACATTCTTTTTGAAGGACTGGATAACGAAATCCCCGTCTGGATGAGCCACGGTGACCGTATCGAGGAACTTCCCCCGGGGTTCCGGTCGTTGGCTTATTCGGAAAACTCTCCCATCGCCGCGATGGGCAACGAGCAGGGGACGTATTTCGGGATACAGTTCCACCCGGAAGTGGCCCACACTCCGCAGGGCGCCGAGATCCTGCGTAATTTCGTGTTCGGCGTTTGCGAGGGGACCGGCGACTGGACACCTGAGAACTTCGTTTCAGATGCCATCGACCGGATCAAGCAGCGAGTCGGCGGCGGAAAAGTTATCTGCGCCCTGTCGGGTGGGGTCGACTCGACGGTTGTGGCGGCGCTGATACACAGGGCGATCGGCGACCGGCTGACGTGCATATTTGTGGACAATGGCCTGATGCGCCGCGGTGAGGCCGACCGTGTTCAGAATGTCTTTGTCAGCCAGCTCGGAGTGAACCTGATATTCGTCGACGGGACCGAGCGGTTCCTCAGTGCGCTGAAAGGCGTTATCGACCCCGAGATAAAACGAAAGGCGATTGGCGAAGAGTTCATCAAGGTTTTCGAAGAGGTCGCAAACGACATCGGCCAGGTCGATTACCTCGCACAGGGAACGGTTTACCCGGATGTGATCGAAAGCGCCGGCGCCGATTCAAGCGCCTCGCACAAGATCAAGACCCACCACAATGTCGGCGGCCTCCCAGAGCGAATGAACCTCAAACTGATCGAGCCGCTCAGGTACATGTTCAAGGACGAGGTCCGCAAGGCCGGCGCCGAGCTTGGACTGACGCCGCAGAGCGTGAACCGGCAGCCGTTCCCGGGGCCGGGCCTTGCAATTCGCATCATGGGCGAGGTGACATACGAAAAGCTCGAAATTCTGCGGGCGGTCGACTGGATAGTGATCGACGAGGTGAAGGCTGATGGTCTTTACGATAGGCTGTGGCAGTCGTTTGCGGTCTTGACCAACACGCGAACGGTCGGCGTCATGGGCGACCAGCGCACCTACCAGTACGTCGTTGCGATTCGCGCTGTGACCAGTGAAGACGCCATGACAGCCGACTGGGCGCGGCTGCCTTACGACACCCTTGCGAGGATGTCGAACCGCATTGTGAACGAAGTTCCCGAGGTGAACCGGGTGGTTCTGGATATCACCAGCAAGCCCCCCGGCACGATCGAGTGGGAATAGTGCCGCGAGACGGGCCACATAGTGGCTTTCAAGATACCTGTTACGGCTAATCGAACGGCCCGGAGATCTGTCGTAGCTCATGGACGATGGGGTTAACTTGTGCACGGACGGAGCGAGGTCTAGTTGAAAGTCCTGGTAATCGGGTCGGGTGGGCGCGAGCACGCCATCACCTGGAAGTTTGCGCAGAGTCCAAAAGTGACCGAGCTGATCATCGCCCCCGGCAATGCCGGGACAGCCGAGCTTGGCGAAAACGTTGGGGTTAAGGCCGAGGATATCGACGGGCTGCTCGAACTGGCGCTTTCCAGATCGGTCGACCTGACATTCGTCGGACCCGAACAGCCACTGATCGACGGATTAGCCGATCGATTCGAGGCGGCTGGCCTGAAGGTTTTTGGACCCACAGCCGCTGCGGCCCGTCTGGAGGGATCGAAGATCTGGTCTCACGAACTGATGTCGAAATACGACATTCCTACTGCGGAATCGAAATCGTTCACCAGTTCGGCCGAGGCGATCAAATTTGGTGAGACAAAACCTGAGGGATTTTTCGTCATAAAGGCTGATGGTCCAGCGGCTGGCAAAGGGGTGATTCTGCCCCAAACATATTCGGACTCAAACATAACGATTATCGATATGCTCGATCACGGCGCTTTCGGCGACTCTTCGTCGAGAATCCTGCTTGCCGAGCGCATGACGGGTCCAGAGGTCAGCGTGTTCGCCTTCGTGCAGGGCGAGGTCGTTTCAGCCGAGGTAGCTGCATGCGACTACAAGCGCATTGGTGAGGGTGATACCGGACCGAATACAGGCGGAGTTGGTTCGTACACCCCGCCGGAGTTCTGGAACGAGGAGCTTGCCGCGCGTGTGCGGGGGGAAATCCTCGAGCCAATTGCGAAGGCGCTTGTCGCCGAAAACAGTTCCTATTCAGGCATTCTGTACGCCGGGTTGATGGTCACCGAATCCGGGCCGCGTGTCATCGAGTTCAACTGTCGCTTTGGGGACCCCGAAACCCAGATATTAATGCCGAAACTCGAAACCGACCTTTTCGACATTTGCCTGGCGGTCGCCGAAGGCCGTCTCGCGGGACAGGAGGTCAAATGGTCGGACTCTGCTCACGCATTTGTGGTGATGGTCTCTGACGGTTATCCCGGCAGTTACGAAACGGGATTGCCGATCACCGGTGTCAAGGAGGCTGCTGAGCACGGCCTGGTAGTTCACGCTGGCACCGCGCGGGACGAATCGGGCTCTCTTGTAACGTCTGGTGGGCGTGTCCTGGGGGTCGCAGGCTCGGGCGGTTCGGTAAAAGATGCTCGTGACTCGGCTTATGCTGGCATCGGACTGATCACGTTCGAAGGTGCGCAGTACAGGCGAGACATCGCCCAGCGCGCCATCCAGGCCCGAACGTGAGGAAGGTTCACATCGTCTGCGATTTCGACGATACTTTGACGACCACAAATGTTGCACGCGGTCTCCTGACAGAATACGCGCCGCACGACCGCCTGGCCGAAATTCGTGATCGCTATGTTTCCGGGGAAATTTCGTTTCGTGTGTACCAGGAGCAAGCGTTCGACCTTGCGGGGCGGTCCGTTACACAGTTGTCTGAACGTGCAGTCGCGAACGCGTCGATCAGGCCGTTGGCCAGGGAAACATATGAATTTGTGCGGAAGGCCGGAGGCACGTTTGCAATCGCATCGGCGGGCCTGGATTTCTACATCGGACCCGTGCTGAAAAAGGCGGGGCTTGACCGGGCTGAAATAAATTGCGGTCGTGTCGTTTCCGACCCCGCGCAATCCCCTCCGTTTCGATACGATTACCCTTCTGCCGAAAAATCGTGCAAAGGCGACTGGGTGACATGCAAATGTGAAGTGATCCGTCGGCTAAAGCGCGACGACGTCGAAAACGAAGTAATTTTTATAGGCGACGGCCAGTTGTCCGACACCTGCGCCGCCGCGAATGCGGCAGACACGGTTTTTGCGACTGGCAAGCTGCTCGATTATTGCGTCAAGAACGATATAGAAGTCACCGGGTTTGACGAGGATTTTGAACCTGTGATTGAGTACGTAACGAAAGTACGTGGCGGCAAAAATGTTCGTAAACGGAGATCAATAGAACAGTGATCCCACGATATTCACGGCCCGAGATGAGCGGTATCTGGTCGGAAGACAAGTCATTCGATCTCTGGTTGAAAGTCGAAATCGCCGCGGCACAGGCATGGACCGATCGGGGCGTGATTCCCGAAGCGGACATGACGAAGATTCGCAATGCCAGGTTCGATCGTTCGGCTTACGACCGGTGGTTTGAAGAGACCAGGCACGACATCGTGTCGTTCATCCGTGCCGTCAGTGACAGTCTCGGACCCGAGGGTCGCTGGGTGCACCACGGCCTGACGTCCAACGACGTGAAAGACACTGCCCTCAGCATGCAGCTCACAATGTCTTGCGACCTGCTGGACAGAGGGCTCGTTGCGCTGCTCAATGCACTGCGCGTCCGTGCGATCGAGTTCAAGGACACCCCATGCATCGGACGGTCGCACGGCATCCACGCTGAACCAATGAGCTTTGGGATGAAGCTGGCGCTGTGGTTCGCCGAAATGAAGCGAAATCGGGAAAGGCTCGCCGCCACCCGTACAAGAGTCGCGGTGGGAATGCTTTCAGGACCTGTCGGCACGTTCGCTTCGGTGCCACCGGAGATCGAGGAATCGGTCTGCCGGCAACTTGACCTGTCGCCCGCCCAAGTATCGAACCAGGTAATTCAACGGGACCGGCACGCCGAGTATGTGCAGGTGCTTGCCCTGGTCGCCGCAACGCTGGAAAAGATGGCGACCGAAATCCGGGGCCTGCAACGCACCGAAATACGGGAGGTAGAGGAGCCGTTCGGCAAGCCCGGTTATGTGACCAAGGGGTCATCGGCGATGCCCCACAAACGCAATCCTGAACTTTCCGAGCGGATATGCGGTCTTGCCCGGCTGATCCGCGGCCACTCGATCACGGCTCTCGAAAATGTTGCTCTATGGCACGAACGCGATATTTCTCACTCGTCAGCCGAGCGAATGATCCTGCCCGACTCATCGCTGGCCCTCGACTACATCATGGATTTGATGACTGGAATCATCTCCAATATGGTCGTTCACCCCGACCGCATGATGCAGAACCTCGAAGTGACCCGGGGACTGGTGTTTTCGCCGCGGGTGATGTTGTTGCTGGTAGAGAAAGGGGTCGAACGCACCGATGCCTATGACGCGGTCCAGAGAAACTCGATGCGGTCGTGGGACGAGGAGCTTGATTTTCGTGAGTTGATCAAGACGGACCAGGTGGTCGCGTCCAAAGTAAGCACAGAGGACCTGGACGATCTGTTCGACTACGGTTTTTACCTGAGCCACGTTGACCATATTTTCGAGCGCGCGGGCATTTCGGATACCGAAATTGACTGAGGCTGTGTTCGAGACGAACCTCACCGGCCTGCTGCACCGGGGGAAAGTCCGGGACACGTATGACCTTGGCGACGACCGCCTGCTAATGGTCGCCTCGGACCGTATTTCTGCGTTCGACGTGGTGATGGACCAGCCGATTCCCGGCAAGGGGATCATCCTCACCCAGATGTCTTCGTTCTGGTTCGGGGTCATCGAGCACGTGATGCCAAATCACTTGATCGCCGTTGCCGACGACGAAGTCGCAATGGCCGGGGTCGAAATAACCGGTGCGCTTGCAGAACTGACCCCCGAGCTTGCACGTAGATCAATGGTGATCAAGAAGGCGGAGCGAATCGATATCGAGTGTGTCGTGAGGAACTACATCGCCGGGTCCGCATGGGCCGAATATGAGCGGTCGGGGACGATGAACGGGATGCCCCTGCCCGCAGGAATGAAGGCCGCCGAGCGGTTCTCCGAACCAGTATTCACTCCGTCGACAAAGGCAGAGACCGGTCACGACGTGGCGCTGACGCCAACGGAGGCGCGGGACCTTGTCGGTGTCGAGTTGCACAGGGCGCTCGAAGACAAGAGCATCGAGATTTTCCAGGTGGCCCATGACTACGCCGCCGAACGGGACATGATCCTCGTTGATACGAAGTTCGAATTCGGGTTCGTTGATGGCGAACTGACGATAATCGACGAGGTGCTTACGCCCGATTCAAGCCGTTACTGGGACACCAATGACTGGGCACCGGGGCATTTCCCGCCGGCCTTCGACAAGCAATATCTGCGCGCATGGCTGCTCGAAACCGACTGGAACCGTGAGCCACCTCCGCCGGTGTTGCCCGGTGAAGTAGTGGGGAAGACCCAGGAACGCTACCTCGAGTCTTACCGGCGACTGTCAGGCAAGTCACTGGTACTGTAGATAACTGTTGATTTAAATGGCACGCCGGTTGGTGTGACGATTGGGACCGCATGGCAGATACGAAGCGAATAGCAACTACCCGCCCGGAAAGCCGTCGCGGCATGAGCAGGGGTCAAATCCGGGAAGAGCGCCGGACGAGAAGCCGGTCGCGTGCACGACGCAAACGGGCACTGTTGATGTTCGGTGGAATCGCGTTCGCGTTGGTGTTTATTTCGGCACTCGTGCTTTCGCCAAACCTGACTCCGCGCAGCGGAGGCGGGCTTCGCGGCGTGAACACCGGCGGTCATATTGAACTCGATGTGGACGACGGTGCCGTTCACATTCCTGGAAACGCATACAACGTGGGCGGCTATTCAGTTGTACCGGCAACGTCGGGTCCGCACTGGGCTGGCCCAACTACCCCGGCGGGGTTTCCGGCACCGGCCAGGTGGGGTCAATATGAACAGGCGCTCCCCAACGAGGTCCTGCTTCACAACCTGGAGCACGGCGGTATTGGTCTGCACTACGATTGCGAAGTCCCGTGCCCGGAGATTGTGCAGGCCCTCGATGACATTATTCCCCGAAATCCTTCGCAGTTCATCCTGTCTCCCTACGTGAACATGCCGGGCAAGATCGCCGTGACCGCGTGGCGGCACCACCTCTACCTCGA